>NZ_JBKFBI010000009.1:0-79554 GCF_053346095.1 Methylobacterium sp. A52T
CGCGGCCGCGGCGACGGATCCGGCCGCGCTCGACGTGGTCGCGGCCTGGCGCGCCCGCGCGGCCGAGGCGCCGGAGGCGCCCGCCCTGCGGCAGGGCCGGCGTTCCCACAGCCGGGCCGAGCTGGATGCCGCCTCGGACCGCCTCGCCGCGCGGCTGGCCGCGGATGGGGCGGGGCCGGAGACGCGGGTCGCCCTCCATCTCGGCCGCGGCCCCGAATGGGTGCTCGGCCTCCTGGCGATCCTCAAGACCGGCGCCGCCTACGTGCCGATCGATCCCGGCCTGCCGGCCGCCCGCCGGGCCGACCTCGTGGCCGAGAGCGGGGCCTGCCTCGTCCTGGGCGAACCGGTTCCGGGCGACCGGCCCGACCGGCCGGTGCTCGCGGCGCGCTTCGACCCGGCCGCGGACGCGGCGGCCCCGCCCTTCGCGGCCGCGCCGCCGCATCCCGACGCGGCGGCCTACATCCTCTACACCTCGGGTTCCACGGGCCGGCCCAAGGGGGTCGTCGTGACCCGCGGCGGCCTCGCGCAGTACGTGGCCGGGATGCTCGCGCGCGTCGGCCTGCCCGCCGGCGGCCGCGTCGCGATGGCCTCGACCGTGGCGGCCGACCTGGGCAACACCGTGCTGTTCGGCGCGCTGGCCGGCGGCTCGGAACTCGACCTCCCCCCCCCCCCCCCCCCCCCCCCCCCCGCCCCCCCGCCCGGGGGGGGGGGGGGGGGCGCGGCCGGGGGCCGGAGGGTCGACGCCCTGAAGATCGCGCCGAGCCACCTCGGCGCCCTGCTCCAGGCGGCCGACCCCGCCGCCGCGCTGCCCGAACGGCTGCTCATCCTCGGCGGCGAGGCGCTGCGCTGGCCCCTCGTCGACCGGATCGCCGCGCTGAAGCCCGGCTGCCGGGTGGTCAACCATTACGGGCCGACCGAGGCGACGGTCGGCGCGCTGTGCCAGGAGGTCCGCGCGGGGGCGGAGCACCGGGGCGGTGATCTCGGCCCGGAGGACGGCGCCGGACGCTGGGCCGGCGGCGTGCCCATCGGGACGCCGCTCCCGGGCGTCCGCGCGCGCGTGCTCGACGGATTCCTCGCACCGGTGCCGCCGGGCGCGACGGGGGAGCTCTACCTCGGCGGGCCGCAGGTCGCGCGGGGCTATCTCGACCGGCCCGGCCTCACCGCCGAGCGGTTCGTCCCGGACCCGCACGCCGGCCCCGGGGCGCGCCTCTATCGGACCGGCGACCGTGTCCGGCTTCTCCGCGACGGCAGCCTCGCCTTCGTGGGCCGGGCCGACGACCAGGTGAAGATCCGGGGCCACCGTGTCGAGCCCGGCGAGGCGGCCGCGGCCCTGCGCGACCTTCCGGGAATCCGCGACGCTGCTGTCATCGCGCTCGCCGAACCGGAGGCTGACGGGACGGAGGGCCCGCGCCTCGCCGGCTACGTCGTGGCCGACCCGGACCTCGACCTCGCCGCGCTCGGTGCCCGACTCGCCGAGCGCCTGCCGCCGGCCCTCGTGCCGACGAGCCTGACCCGGCTCGACGCGCTGCCCCTGACACCCAACGGGAAGCTCGACCGGCGCGCCCTGGCGTCGCTGGAGGCGGCGCGCGGAACGGACGGGAAGGATCCGCCCCGGGACGGGACGGAGCGGGCGCTCGCCGCCCTCTGGGCCGACCTCCTCGGCCTGGATCCGTCCGCGATCGGCCGCCACGACGCCTTCGCCGACCTCGGCGGCGACTCGATCCTGAGCCTGAAGATGCTCGCGCGCATCCGCCGGCAGGGCGTCGCGGGGGGCAAGACCCTCACCCTCGCCCAGATCCTCGGCGCGAAGAGCCTCGCCGACCTCGCCGAACGCGTCGCGCCGGCGGCTCCGCGCGGGCCGGAGATCGTCCATCTCCGCCGCGAGGGCGGACGGATTCCGCTCTTCTGCGTCCCCGGCCTGATCGCCAACGCGACCGAGTTCGCCGCGCTGGCCGCGCGGCTCGGCCCGGAGCGGCCGGTGCACGGCTTCGTCAGCCACGTCTACACGGAGGCGCGCTGGCAGGGGTACGACGTGCCCGCGCTGAGCGGCGCCTACGCGGAGTGCATCGCCGCGCACGCGCCGGGCGGCCGGTGCGCGCTGGTCGGCTGGTCGTCCGGCGGCGACCTCGCCTACGAGACCGCGCGCCGTCTCGACGGGCGCGTGCGCGTCGACTTCCTGGGCCTCGTGGACGTGTTCGAGTCGGTGCCCTTCGCGGCGCCGCGGGCGCTGGACGCGGACGCGCGGGCGCTGGCCGCGCGGCGCCGCGCGGACTGGCTGGACGGCTCGCGGATGGCCGAGCAGTGGCGCGGGCTGATCGCCCGCATGGACGCGGACGAGCGGGAGGCGCTCGACGCCTACCTCGTCGACAACCCGGAACTGCCCGCGGACGGGCCCGACCTGACGGCGCGCGAGTTCGAGCTGTGGGCCCTCCTGGACAAGCGCGTACGGGCCAAGCGCCACGCCTTCGCGCCGCTGGCGCGGCCCGTGCACGTCTTCCAGGCCGCGGATTCGCTGACGCGACCGGAGCGCCTGCGCGACTGGAGCGCGCTGGCGCCGGTCGCGGACCTGAGGATCATTCCCGGCGCGCGGCACCTGGACATCCTCCGGAGCACCGCGTTCCAGGACGCGTTCGCCGAGGCCCTCGACGCGGCCGAAACCTGATCCGGGCGCGGGCCCTTCCGCGAGGGCCCGCGTCGATCCCGACAGGACGGCGCCTCCGACGCAGCATTCGGCGCGGGCGTCTTCTCCCGCGCGCGGAACGAGGGGCCGCGGCGGCCGCGGGGACCCGGAGCGCGCGGCGCTCCCGGTCCGCGGCGGGCGCAGGGGCGCGTCGGATCAGGGACCGCGCGCCGGTCCGGCCCGGGCCGACGCTGGCGGGGTCACGGTGGCAAGGTCACGGTGGCAGGGTCACGGTGGCGGGGTCACGGCGGCCGTCCGACGCGGATGCCCGGGCGCGGTCCCGCCGCGTCCGGACCCGCCGCCCAGCGTGGGGGCGGCCGCCGGCGAGACGCTCACCACCGGTATGTGAGCGTCCCGAACACGTTGCGCGGCTCGCTGTACCGGCAGCCATTCACCGTGACGCAGGTGACGTAGGAATGGTCGAGGACGTTGCGGGCGTTGATCTGGGCGCGCCACCCCTTAAGGCTCGGGTCGGCGACGCCGAAATCGTAGAGCGCCACGAGGTCGAACAGGGTCGCCGCGCGCGAGTCGAAGGTCGCGCCCGAGATGTTCGAGCTGCCGACGTAGCGCACGCCGCCGCCGAGCCGCAGGCCCGGGATCCCGAACATGCCCATGTCGTAGGTGCCGAACACGCCGGCCTGGTTGTAGGGGACGAGGTCGAGGCGCTGGTTGAAGTTCGCCGCGACCGTGGTCCGCGTCTGCCGGGCATCGGTGTACGAGTAGGAGGCGACCGCCTCCAGCGGGCCGAAATTCGTCCGCGCCTCGGCCTCGAAGCCCTGCGAGCGGACCTGCCCGGCCTGCGTGCTGAAGACCGGGTTGACCGGGTCCGCCACCAGCGCGTTCGTCTGGTTGATCCGGTAGAACGCGGCGCTGAGCAGGGTATCGGCGCCCGGGACCTCCCAGCGCAGACCGCCCTCGTACTGCTCGCCGAGCGACGGCTGGAAGGGATTGCCGTTCCGGTCGGTGACCGCGAAGGTCTGGAAGGACTGGCTGTAGGAGACGTAGGGCGCCAGCCCATAATCGCCGAGATAGAGCAGGCCGAGCCGCCCGCTGAAGGCGCTGTCGTTCTGATCGAGCTGCGTGCCGGTGCGGTAGGTGAGGACCTGCGTGCGCGCGAAGTCCTGCCGGCCGCCGGCCAGGAAGACGAAGCGGTCGAACCTGACCTGATCCTGGACGTAGATACCGACTTGGTCGAGCAGGCTCTTCGAGCCGGTGTTGATCGCGTAATTGATCCGCGGGTAGGTCAGGCCGTAGACCGGGGCGTAGACGTTCAGATTGCCGACGGTGCCGTTGGTGTAGCGCTCCGAGTTCAGGAAGCTGCGGTAGTAGTCGATGCCGGTCAGCAGCGTGTGCGCGGTCGGGCCGATGACGAACTTCGTCTCGAGCGAGGTGTCCGACGCCACGCCCGTCGCGTTCTCGTTGCGCATGCTGATGCCGCGCGTCGCGACCTGCCGGTTCGCCAGCAGCCCGTTCGGGAGCAGGTAGTCCCAGTCGACCCCCGACTGGTAGTAGCGCAGGGCGTGGCGCAGCCGGACCGAGTCCGAGAAGGCGTGGTCGATCTGGTAGCCGATCGCGCCCGAGCGGGAATCGTACCGGTCGAAGGCGGGCTCGCCGTAGAACCGGTCGATGGCGAAGCGGGGGAACCGGCCGTTGGGCAGCAGCGTGCCGACCGCCGAGAGCGGCGGCTGGAAGCGCGTGTGGATCTCCTGATAGTAGCCGAGCAGCGTGACGGAGGTCGCCGTCGACGGCCGCCACGTGATCGCGGGCGCGATGTAGCGCTTGTCGTCGGGCGTGTACGCGAGATAGCTGTCGCTGTTGCGGATCAGCCCGGTCAGCCGGTACGACCACGCGCCGTCGTCGGTGAGCGGTCCGGTGAAATCGCCCGACACTTCCTTGCGATTGTACTGGCCGAAGCTGACGTTCATCTCGTTGAACGGCGTCTGGAGCGGATGCTTGCTGACGGCGTTGACGATGCCGCCGGGCGAGAGCTGGCCGTACAGGATCGATGCCGCGCCCTTGAGAACCTCCAGGCGCTCCAGCCCGTAGGGCTCCTGCGTCCCGTCATAGACGCCCGATTGCAGCTTCAGGCCGTCGCGCAGCAGCCCCGAGTTGCCCGCCTCGACGGTGAAGCCGCGGATCGTGAAACCGTCGGAGACCTTGGCGAAGCCGCCCACGGCCTGGCTGCTCAGGCCGGGCGTGTAGGCCAGGGCCTCGGCCAGCGTCGAGGCCCCCTCGTCGCGAATCTGACGGGCCCCCACGACGTTGATCGTCTGCGGCGTCTCGATGATCGGCGTGTCCGTCTTCGTGCCGGACGCGCTCGCCTTGGCGACGTAACCGTTGACCGGCCCGGTCGCCGTGTTGGGCGACAATCCTCCCTGTCCGACAACCTGGATCTCGTCGAGGGTGACAGCAGACTGCCCGCCGCTCACCGGCTGCGCGGCCAATTCGTCGGCGGGCAACGAGATACCGACGGCCGCCGACAGCAGGAGCGGCCCCCAATACGGGAGGCGCTTCTGTGGTCGATCGGACGGAGCGGGAGCGAAATCGACGCACATGCAGGCAACTCTTAGGCGCTGCAGCCGCCGCGATCGGATTCGGCTGCGAGACCTCCATCTGCGCGGCCGCTGCACAGGAACGCAATAGGTCAAGCCCGCCGGTGAGCCTATAACGGCAGTTCAGTTGCAGATCAGAGACAAAATCAACATGTAATAATTCTAATTTGCGAGATTTCCCCGGCCCGCCCCGTCGGGACGAGTCGCGCGAGATCGGCGGAAGAGAGCTGCGCACAACCGCTCTACTGCGATGTGCTAGTCCTCGCAGGACAAGCCGCCAGGGATGGCGGGATCGACGCGATCGGTGACGCGGGCGCGGGCGCCCGCTCTCAGACGGCCCAGTCCGCAGCCAGCGCGGCGGCCGCGTACCGGGCGCGCGCCGCGGCGTCGCGCGGGAGCCCGGCGCGCTCGCACCACGCCGCGAAGATCTCCGGCTCGACCGGCACGCGCACGACCTCGACGCCGCTGCGCTGCACCTCCCGTTCCATCTGCTCCGTGGCGACGCGCCAGGTCTCGTAGTCGGGAGGCAGCTTGGCGCCGTCCGCGAGGCTGGTGCGCAGGGCTGGGTACTGCTCCGGGGTGTACCAGGGCAGTCCGACGCGGCGGGGGCGGTCCATCTGGGCTCTTCGAACGGTCACGCTGAACGACCGTCAACGGTCATGGACGGCCTCTGGTTCGAACCCGGATCGCGATCATGCCCCGGCGGCCTCGACCCTCACCGTCACGGGCTTCCCCGTGCGGCTCGGCCGGCGACGAGGTCCGGGATGTCCAGATCGAGGAGCGCGGCGCCGAGGCCCTTGCCGTGCGCGTCGAGGGCCAGGGAGCGGGTGACGCCGCCGCCGAGCGCCCCCGTGAGCACGAAGTTCAGCGCCCCGAGCTTCGGCAGCGCGTAGCGGGTCACGTCGCCGGCCACGATCCCGCGGAAATGCGCCCGCACCCGCTCGGCCGTGACGTGCGTCGCGAGGTGCTCGTAATCGGCCGCGTCGTAGGCGATCAGCGCGATGTTCGACGTGTTGCCCTTGTCGCCCGTGCGGACATGGGCGAGCGCGCGCAGCTTCATCCTCGGGTCTCCCGGCTCTCAGGCTTCGACGACGTGCACGCGCGGCCGGGCGAGGGCGGCCGGGACGAGGACCGACTGCACCGCTACCACCTCGCGGGCCGATTTCCAGGCGCCGCCGCCGCCGGCCGGGCCGTTGGTGTAGAGCGTCTCGACCTCGTTGCCGATCCGCACGGCCTCGGCGTGGGTCTCGGTCCGCCCGGCGACCCGCAGGCGGACCTCGTAGGGCTCCCGCCCGCCCGACAGCGCCGCGCCGTGGAGCGCGTCGACGCCGATCAGGTCGCAGCGCAGCTCGGTCGTCGCCACGCCGGTGAGGGCGAGGCGCTCGCGCACCACCGACAGGGCGAGCCGGCCGCGGGCCAGCGCGCCGGGCCCGGCGTAGGAGATCTGCCCCTCGCCGATATAGGAATCCACGTACCCGACCGAGACCTTCAGGAGGCCCGTCGCCGGCGCGCCGGTCGCGCCGCGCACCCGGACGCGGTCGGGGCCGACCTGCTCCATCTCGACCTCGGAGAAGTCGCCGACCACGTCCGGCTGGATGTAGCGCGCCGGGTCGTGCACCTCGTAGAGCAGCTGCTCCTTGCAGGTGGCGAGGCTGATCCGGCCGCCCGAGCCCGCGACCTTCGTGATCTCGACCGTGCCGTCCTCGGCCACGATCCCGATGGGGAAGCCGAGGCGCGCGAGGTCGGGAACGTCCTTGCAGCCCGGATCGGCGAAGTAGCCGCCGGTGATCTGGCCGGCGCATTCGAGGAGGTGGCCCGCGAGGGTGCCGCGGCCCAGGCGCTCCCAGTCGTCCATCGCCCAGCCGAAGGCGTGCACCAGGGGGGCCAGGAACAGGGCCGGATCGCCGACGCGGCCGGTGATGACCACGTCGGCGCCGTCCGCGAGGGCGGCCACGATCGGCGCCGCGCCGAGATAGGCGTTCGCCGAGACGACGCGGTTACCGAGGCCGGCGACCGGCTCGCCGCTCTCCTCCAGGACGAA
This sequence comes from Methylobacterium sp. A52T, assembly GCF_053346095.1. Classification (NCBI taxonomy): domain Bacteria; kingdom Pseudomonadati; phylum Pseudomonadota; class Alphaproteobacteria; order Hyphomicrobiales; family Methylobacteriaceae; genus Methylobacterium; species Methylobacterium sp. A52T. The sequence goes on from NZ_JBKFBI010000009.1 coordinate 7,274, forward strand.
GTCCCCGGCCCGCACCGCGTCGAGCAGGTCGTCGCCGGTCACCGCGGCGATCCGCAGGCCGGCGAGGCCCAGCTCCCGCGCGAGCGCCCCGGCCTTCCGGGCGGCGGCGACCGGGTTGGCCGCGCCCATATTGGTGACGATGCGGATGCCGCGGGCCCGGCACGGCCCGAGCACGGCTCGCAGGCGCGCCTCCAGCAGCGGATCGTAGCCGCCCTCGGGGTCGCGCAGCCTCGCCTGCTGCGCCAGCGCGATGGTGCGCTCGGCGAGGCACTCGAACACGAGGTAGTCGAGGTCGCCGCGCTCGGCGAGTTCGACGGCGGGCTCGATGCGGTCCCCGGCATAGCCGGCGCCGGCGCCGAGGCGGACGGTTCTCATGGCGCGCTCTCCGCTGTCAGAGGGGTTCAGAGGGGGAAGACGCCGAGGACGACGCAGGCGAGGGTCATCACCACCGAGGCCGCCAGCAGGAACGGGAAGGTGAATCTCTGGTGGTCGGCGAGGTCGATCCCGGTCAGGCCGCAGACCAGGAAGGTCGCGGGCGTCAGCGGGCTGACGGGGAAGCCCGTCGTCATCTGGCCGAGCAGCGCCCCCTGGGCGACCTGCACCGGCGGGACGCCGAGCTGGTGGGCCACCTCCGCCACCACCGGCAGGACGCCGAAGTAGAACGAGTCCGGGTCGAAGAGCATCGACAGGGGCATCGACACGAGGCCGAGCCCGAACGGGATGTGGCGCCCCATCTCGGGGGGCACGAAGGTGACGGCCGTCTGGGCCATGGCCCTGAGCATGCCGGTGCCCTGCATGATCCCGGTGAACACGCCGGCGGCGAGGAGGATCGAGGCCATCAGGATCGCGGCCCTGGCGTGCGCGTCGACGCGCTGCCGCTGGGCGTCGACCTGCGGGTAGTTGATGACCAGCGCGAGCGCCGTGCCGAGCATGAACATCAGCGCCGGCGGCACCTTCTCGGCCAGGAACACCATCGTCCCGAGGACCGCGGCCGTGAGGACGATGTTGATCCAGAAGCGGTCGGGCCGGCGCAGGGCCCGCTCCGCGTCGCTGAGGGTCCGGGCGGTCGTGGCCGGGCCGGGCGCGGCCCCCGCGGACCCCGCCGCCCCGGGGACGAGGGCCAGGCGGCGCTCCTCCCGCAGGCCGAGCCAGTACGAGGCGGCGAAGATGAACACGAGCCCGACCGCCTGTACCGGCACGAGGGGCGAGAAGATCTCGGGGATCGGCAGCTTGAGGGCGGCGGAGGCGCGGATCATCGGCCCGGTCCAGGGCAGGAAATTCACGCCCGCCGCCATCGAGGCGGCGCAGGCCAGGACGCGCCGGTCGATGCCGACGCGGTCGTAGAGCGGCAGCATCGCCGGGATGGTGATCAGGAAGGTCACCGCGCCCGACCCGTCGAGGTGGATCAGCAGCGCCAGCAGGGTGGTGCCGGGCACGATCCGGGTGGGGCGGGTGCCGACCCGGGCGAGGATCCGGTCGATGATCGGGTCGAGCATCCCGGCATCGCTGACGATGCCGAAGAACAGGATCGCGAACACGAACATGCCGACGACGCCCGCGAGGCTCTGCAGGCCCGCGAGGACGAACTTGCCGGTGTCGAACCCGAACCCGCCGATCAGGGCGGCCGCGACCGGGATGACGATCAGCGCCACGAGGGGCGACATCCGCTTGGTCAGGATGACGGCGAGCAGCAGCGCGATCGTGCACAGGCCGAGCAGGGCCAGCATCCGTTCCTCCCGTTGGCGTCGGCGCGGTTCGGATCCGCGCCTGTATCGGGTCAGGAAACGGCGGGAAGCTTCATGACACAATTGAAAAGATCGGATCGCAGCGATAGCCTGAGATTATGGATCTCAATCTGCGGCAGGTGCGGGCCTTCGTGTCCGTCGTCCAGGTCGGCAGCTTCACCCGCGCGGCCGCCCTGCTGAACCTGTCGCAGCCCGCCCTGACGGTTCAGATCCAGCGCCTGGAGGAGATGCTCGACGCGCGGCTCCTCGACCGGACCAGCCGCACCGTCGCGCCGACGCGGCTCGGCCGCGAGTTGCTGCCCGTGTTCGAGCGGGTGCTGCGCGACCTCGACGCCGTGGTGGTCGACACCCGCGACCTCGCGGCGCGGCGCCAAGGGGTCGTGCGCGTCGCGACGCTGCCGTCCTTCGCGGCGAGCGTGCTGTCCGACGCGATCGTCCGCTTCCGCGCCGAGCACCCCGCCGTGACGTTTCGGATCAAGGACGTCATCGCGCAGCGGGTGCTCGACCTCGTGCGCGAGGAGGAGGCGGATCTCGGCATCGTCGGCGGCGACGTCCGCGATCCGGAGATCGGCGTCCTGCACCGGACGCGCGACGCCCTGCACGTGATCTATCCCGCCGATCACCCGATCGGCGCGCTGCCCCGGGTCACGATCGCGGCGCTCGCCGAGCACCCGCTGATCCTGATGGACCCGGCCACGAGCGTGCGGGCGGTGGTCGACCGCGCCTTCGTCGGCTCGGGCCGCCTGCCCCGCGTGGCCTGCGAGGCCACCTACATGATGACCGCTGTCAGCATGGTCCGGGCCGGCCTCGGCCTGACGATCCTCCCGGGCGCGGCGCGGGAGATCCGGGCCGAGCCCCTGCTCCGTTCGCGGCCGATCGACGACCCGCTGTTCGAGCGTCCGGTCTGCCTGATCAAGAAGGCCGGGCGGACGATGCCGCCTGCGGCCGAGGCGTTCTGCCGGTTGGTGGCGGACCGGCTCGCGGATCCGGGCGGGACGGCCGCCGGCGCCGCGCCGGGCCCCTGACCGGTCGGCCTGATCGTCCGGCCAGGTCCTCAGGCCCGGTGCCGCACGACGCCGTCCATCATGGTCAGGGCGACCTTGGTCCGGTGGATCTCGTGCGGATCGATCGTCAGGATGTTGCGGTCGAGGACGATCAGGTCGGCGCGCTTGCCCACCTCCACCGACCCGATCCTGTCATCCATGCGGAGCTGGTAGGCGGCGCCCATCGTGTTGGCGTGGATCGCCTCCGCGACCGTCAGACGTTCGTCGGCGGGGCTCAGCACGGGCGCGTCCGGCCGGCCGACCAGCTGCCGCGTCACGCCGACCTGGATCGACGTGAGGGGCGCGTAGGTCGAGACGTAGCCGGCCGCCGGCCAGTCCGTGCCGAAGGAGACCCGCCCGCCCTGCTTCAGGATCGTCCTGGTCCGGTACATCCGGCTGGCGCGGTGCGCGCCGTAGCGCGCCATCATGTTCTGCAGCGTGTCGGGGTCGGCCGACGACCAGTTGGCCGAGAACTGCGCGGTCACGCCGAGCTGGGCGAAGCGGGGCGCGTCGCTGTCCTCGACATAGACCAGGTGGGCGATGGCGTGCCGCCGGTCGCGGGCCGGGTTGTTCGCGACCGCCTTCTCGATCGCGTCGAGGGCGACGCGGGCGGTCCGCTCGCCGCAGGCGTGGACGTGGACGTCGAAGCCCGCCGCGTCGACCGCGCCGACGAGGTCGTGCCACTGCGCCTCGGTGAAGGGCGACCCTCCGGTCGAGTCGGGCAGGTCGGCGTAGGGCTCGATCAGCCACGCCGTGTAGCCGCCCTGCGAGCCGTCGCCGACGATCTTCACGATGTCGACGTGCACGAGCTCGCCGGAGACCTGCCGACGCACGGCGTTGAACTGCTCGACCGTGTCGTCGATCGGCAGCGACTTCACCGAGTAGGAGGCGGAGACGCGGAACGGCAGCGTGCCGCGCTTCTCGGCCTCCACGTAGAGCGCGATGATGGCGGCCTGATCGCTGCCGACGGGCGGGACGCCCGCGTCGAAGACCGTGGTGATGCCGGCGGCCGCGGCTTTGGGCAGCCAGCCCTCCAGCAGGCTGCCCATGGCGGCGACGCTGATGGGTTCCACGGCGTTGACCAGCCCGAGGACCGCGTTGACCTCGAGCACGTAGCCGGTGGGGTCGCCCTTCTGGTCGCGCGCGTAGTAGCTGAAGCGCGGGATCGGGTCGGGCGTGTCCCGGTCGACGCCGGCCATCGCCAGCGCCTTGGAATTGGCCCACAGGCTGTGCCCGTCGATGGCGAAGAAGAAGGCCGGCCGGTCCGGCAGGATGGCGTCGAGTTCGGCCCGGTTGGGGCCCTCCGGGGGAAACATGTCGACGCGCCACCCGAAGCCGCGGATCGGCCCGGTCGGATGCGCCTTCGCGTAGGCCTCGATGGCCGCGAGGACCTGGGCGAGGTTCTCGCGCTGCAGGTCGACCCCGGACGTCAGGAACGCGCCGAGGAAGGGGTGGGTGTGGCCCTCGACGAAGCCGGGCATCAGCAGCCGGCCCTGGAGATCCACCACCTGCGTGGCCGGGCCGGCCAGCGCCATCGCGCCGGCCGCGTCACCGACATGGACGATGGTGTTGCCGCGCACCGCGACCGCCTCGGCCCAGGGGGCCGGCCCCGCCACCGTGTAGACGGGGCCGTTGTGGAACACGACGTCGGCGGGCCCCGCGACGGCCGCGCGGCCGCTCCCCGGTTCGGCGCGGGCGCCCGTCGGGACGAGGTCCAGCGCGAGCGCCGTCGCGGTGATGGCCGCGCCCGACCGCAGCACCGCGCGCCGATTGACGGCGCGCCCGCCCCCGAAGGCCTGGAAATGCGGCGCCCAGTCACACGCGACGCACATGCGAGGCTCCCTGCTCCCGGATCCGCTCTCGACGGGACCCGATCCCGTTCTTGTAAATGCTTAGCTAATATTTATTAGCGATCGACTAAGATCTGACCGGATAGATTTCGCCCGATGATCGCGCGATCGAATCGGACCGACCGGGCCGGCAGCCGACCCGGCCCGCCAACCGATCGCTCCGAGCGCAGTCGGGACTCTATCGGCCAGTCGGATTACGGTGGATAGTGGAGCCATCCGGCTCACGACTGGACGAAGGCGGTTTCGGGAGGCGACGGATACTGCCAAGCTGTTTCACGCGCGCTCGACGACGGGAGGTACGATGACCCGAACCCTCTTCCGCTCCGCGGGCCTGGCCCTGCTGAGCCTGGCCGTCCCGGCCACCCTCGCGGCCCAGGGCCTGGCGCCCGACCAGACCGGCACGGGCGGCGGCCCGGCCACGACGATCACGGCGCCGAACACCAACAGCCTCGGCGTGACCAAACCCCCCGGCACGTCCCTCGGCCCGGGCGAAGTGCCGCCGCGCGCCGTGCAGGAGCACGAGCGCGCCCGGCTCAACAAGATCGAGCGCAGCATCTGCGACGGCTGCAACTGAGCGCGGGCGGGGCGGCCCGATCCCCGAGCCGACCGGCGCGCCGACTCGCGGGGTCCCACGCGGGCGGCGGTCCCGGTCGTTGTGCACCGGTCCGGAAGACAGACCCGGAAGACAGACGCTCCGGTCGGGGCAGCCGCGCCACGCCCCCTCTGCCGTGCGGGAGAGGGGCCCGCACCGCGGACGGCACGGGCTCGACAGTCGCCCCGTCGCGCCTCGATCGGGCGCAACTCTAGGCGGCCCGGACCTCGTCCAGGAAGCCGCGGACGGCCCGGCTGAGCCCGTCGGACCGGACCGCGAGGGTGCGCGCGGCGTCGAGAACCTGCGTCGCGGCCGATCCGGTCTCGCCGGCCCCCTCGCGCACCGATCCGATATGGCCCGTGACCTGCCGGGTCCCGTGCGCGGCCGCCTGGACGTTCCGCGCGATCTCGCGCGTGGCCGCGCCCTGCTCCTCGATCGCCGAGGCGATGTGGGTGGCGATGCCCGACATGTCGTCGATCGTGCGGCTCACGCCCTGGACCGCCTCCACCGCGCCCCGCGTGGCGGACTGGATCGCGCCGATCCGGGCGGAGATCTCCTGGGTCGCCCGGGCCGTCTGCTCGGCCAGCGTCTTGACCTCGGCGGCCACCACCGCGAAGCCGCGACCGGCCTCGCCGGCGCGGGCCGCCTCGATGGTGGCGTTCAGGGCGAGCAGGTTGGTCTGGCTCGCCACGCCCGAGATCAGGCCGGCCGCCGCGCCGATCCGGTCGGCGCTGTCGGACAGCTCCCGGATGATGGTGTCGGTCTCCTGCGCGCGGGCGATGGCCGAGGCGGCGATCTCCACCGAATGGGTCACCTGCCCGCTGATCTCCTGCACGGAGGCCGCCATCTCCTCGGTCGCGCTCGCGACCTGCTGGACGTTACCGGAGGTCTGCTCGGCGGCGACCGAGACGCTCGCCGCGAGGGTGTTGGTCTGCGCGGCGATCTCGGTCATCGAGGCGGCGGTCGCCTCCATCTCGGCGGCGGCGGCGGTCAGCTCGTCCGTGAGCGCCCCGGCCTCCCGCTCGAAACCGCGGGTGATGCGGTCGAGCAGCTCGGCGCGGCGCATCTTGGCGGCGTCGGCCTCGGCCTGGAGGGCGGCCAGCCGCCGCGCCTCGATCCCCGATTCCTTGAAGACCTGCACGGCGTCGGCGATCTGGCCGATCTCGTTCCGCTCGCCCTGGTGCGGGATCGCGACCGCGAGGTCCCCGGCCGCCAGCCGCCGCATCGGTTCCAGCACCGCGCGGACACTGGCGGCGATGCTCCGCACGATCAGCGCGCCGAGCGCGGTCGCGAGCAAGAGGGCGACGGCGCCGATCGCCAGCATGAGCCGCTTCGCGCCGGAGGCGGCGGCCGCCCCCTGGGCGATCGCCGTCTCGCCGCTGGCGTTGTTGAGCGCCACGATCTCCTCGAGCGCCTGGGAGGCCGCCTTGATGTGGGGGCGGACGCCGCTGAGGCTCTCGCGCAGCGCCAGATCCTTGCGGCCCGTCCGCGAGTACTCCAGCACGGCGGGGATCGCCGCGAGGTAGCTCTTCCATTCCCGGTCGAACACGTCGAAGAGCGCGCGCTCCTTCGGACCGTCGATCAGCGGCGCGTAGTTGCGCATCGCGGCGGCCACCGCCTCCGTCTTCTTCGACAGGGCCGCCTCCTCGGCCCGCATCTGGGCGGCCTCGGGATAGAGGATGTGGTTCACGACGCTGACGCGCACGTCGATCACGTTGCCGCGCAGCTCGCCGGCGTACCGCACGCTGGGCAGGGTGCCGTTGCCGAGGCGGACCTGGTCCTCGGCGAGATCGCCGACGGCGTGCAGGCCCACGCCGCCGACGAGGAGCAGACAGACGATGAGCAGCCCGAGTGTTCCGACCAGCCGGTGCTGGATCGAGAGTTTCGCGAACCAAGCTTTCATTGTCCGAGCGCAGCTCCAGAGCGACACCGCCAAGATGGAAGCGCGACGATAAGATTCCGTTACGGGATCTGTTGCTGATGCTCTCACAAACAGATCGCCCAAATCAATTTTCAGTTGAACTCTTCACGCCAATCATTTTGTCTGTCCACGCATCGTCACTGCTGAACGAGATCTGACGCAGAGCGTGCAGCTGTCCTCCGCGGATGGGAGCGGCTCGCTGCGGCGCCGCGCGGGCCCGCGCACGGTCGGGATCCGCGCTTCGTCGCCGCGCCGGGCGGCACGACCGGGAACGGGTCGCCCTCGGCGCGTCGGGCGCGCGGCGTCACAGGGGATAGCGCATGGCCACATTGCAGCGGGCATAGCGCCGGCCGAACCGGTCCATGATCTCCGGGTCGTGCCGGAACCCGACCTTCTCGTACAGGTGCACCGCGGCCGCGCACTTGGTGTTGGTCAGCAGGTAGAGCGTCTCGATCTCCATGGCCGCGGCGCGGGCCAGCACCGCCCGCAGCAGGTGCTCGCCGGCCTTGCGGCCCCGGGCCCGCGCGGACACGGCCATCTTGGTCAGCTCGTAGCAGCCCGCCTCCGTCCGCATCAGCGCGCAGGTGCCGACGATCCCGAGATCCGCCGACTCAACGAACAGGATGAGCCCGCCGCGGCCCAGGATCTCGCCGCGGGGATCGGACAGGATCCGGCGGTCGTTCTCCTCCAGCGCGAACATCGCCTCGATCCACTCGGCGTTGATGTCGCGGAAGCGGTCCGCCAGCGCGTCGGTGTAGTCCCGGACCGTCAGGCCCGTCGCGGCGTCGCCGGCCGCGCCGTCCTGGCGGATGCGGGCCGCGAACGGGACGGCGTCGAGCCTGCGCTCCAGCGCGGCGACCTGGTCCAGCAGGGGGCCCGACAGGCCGGCACACAGGCTCGCGACGGCCCTGTCGACGCGGGGCCAGAGCGCGTCCTTGGCGCGCGCCATCAGGGCCTCGCCCGCACCGCTGAGCGACAGCGCCTTCTGGCGAAGGTCCGCGTCCGACCGCGCCTCTTCGAGCAAGCCGAGCGCGACGAGGCTCGCCGCCGTGCGCGTGGCCGCCGGCTGGCTGACGCCGAGGGCGGCGGCGGCGTCGCCGATGGTGAGCGGCCCGTAGCGGTCGATGGCAGCGAGGAGTGGGAACTGGGCCGGCTGGATGCCGAGCCCCTCGTCCCGCAGGATCCGGGCGGCGTCGGCCTGGAAGCGGTCGGCGAGGCGCTTGAGGCGGCTGCCCAGGAACAGCGGTCCGAGTTCGTCGAGGATGTCTGCCGGCATGTCGGTTCTCCCTGCACGATTTATATAACGCGTTATATTTCGCGCAAGCCCTGATGGCTCGAAGGTCGGCGCGTCGCGGCACTGCCGCGATGGGACGATGGCAGGAGTACAGCCAGTCACTCCGCGGAAGCGATCGCGTCAGATCGTAGATTGTGTCCCGCCGGCACTGGCCGACCGCACAACGTGAGGTAAAGTCACCCAACCCTCGCTCATCGGTCCCGCCGTGAACGTCGTACCCCGCTCCCTCTTCACGACGGATTCCCTGCCGGAGCGCGACCGCTTCGCCGCGTGGCGCGCGCTGTTCGCAGCCCACGACCTCGATGCCGATCCGCACGGCTTCACGGGCCGGATCGAGACGACGCTGATCGGCCCGATGGCCCTGCGCGTCATGAGCGCCGCACCGCAGGGGCCCGCCCGGTCCCGCGCCCGGATCCGGCGCGACGGGCAGGACGGGTTCGTCCTGCACCTCAGCCGGCACGCCTACAGCGTCGAGACCGAACGGGGCGTGGCGGAGGTTCCGGCGGGCGCGGTCAGCCTCAACGACCTGTCGCAGCCCTATCGCCGCAGCCGGGTGCCGGAGACGGACTCGCTGATCCTGGCCGTCCCGCGCGCCTCCATCGCCACCGTGCTGCCGGACGAGGACGCGATGCACGGGCTGATCCTGACCGGCGGTGCCGGCCGCCTGCTCGCCGATCACATCCGGAGCCTGGCCGCGCATAGCGGCGCGATCACCGCGACCGACGCCGCCCCGATCGCGCAGGCCACGCTCCACATGGTCGCGGCCTGCGCGCGCCCGAGCCTGGAGGGCGCGGCCCGCGCGGCCGCGCCGCTCGAGGCCGCCCGGCTCAGGGCCGCGAAGCGGCTCATCCGCGGCCAGCTCGACACGCCGCCCCGGATCGACGCGATCGCGCGGGCGCTCGGCATATCGCGCTCCCAGCTCTACCGCCTGTTCGAGCCGGAAGGCGGGGTGGCGCGCTACCGCGCGCGGCAGCGCCTCGCGGCGGTGCGGGCCGCCCTCGACAATCCGCTGGAGCCGCGGTCGATCGGCGCGATCGGGGAGGCCTACGGCTTCGGGAGCGGCGCCCAGCTCAGTCGCGCGTTCCGGGAAACCTACGGCCTGACCCCGCGCGACTACCGGGTCTCGCGCAGCGGCGGCTGACGCGACCGGGACGAAGTCCGTCACGGCGTGGGTCCGCCGCGAGGGGGTCGGGACCCGCGTGTCGTCGTGGCGCCGGCGGTCAGAACCGCCCGGCGATCGTCAGGCGCACGGCCGTGGGCTCCACCGGGTGGAAGACGCGGTCGATCAGCCCCTCGGCGGGCTCGCCCGGAAGGCGCGAGACGTAGGCGTAGGTGATCTGGTCGGACTTGCTGTTCGTCAGGTTGAGCACATCCAGCGAGACGCTCACCCCGGTGTCGAACAGGTAGCCGATGCGGCCGTTGAGCAGGGCGGTCGCCCGGGAGCGGATCGCGTTGTCCTCGATGAGCGGGCGCGGCCCGAAATAGCGGACCCGCAGGCTCCCGAACCAGCCGAGGGGCTCGCCGAAGGTCACGCCCGCCGACGCGATGGTCGTGGGGGCCTCCGGCACCCGGTTGCCCGCCGGGTCGTAGCTGGAGAACCGGGTGTTGGTGATCGTCAGATCCCCGTCCAGGGACAGCCACGGCGTCACCGCGTAGCGGTTCGTCCACTCGACGCCGAACCGGCGGGTCGGGCGGCTCGGCTCCGTGGTGCCGGTATCACCCTGGAAGATGTTCTCCGAGGCGAAATCGAGCCGGAACAGGGCGAGGCTCGTCTCCAGCCCGGCGATCGACCGGTTGCGCAGGCCCAGCTCGTAGCCCGTGGAGGGCACCAGGAAGGGCGACCGGGTGATGTTGAACAGGGGGCTCGCGGGATCGACCGTGGCGGTGACGCCGCGCGCGTCGTTCGAGTGGAAGCCGCCGCCGTAATTCACGTAGATCTCGGTGTCGGACCACGGTCCGAGCACGAGGCCGAGCTTCGGGTTGACGATGCCGTCGGTGGCCCGTCCCGAGTTCGCCGGCGTGTCCGAGCGGACGTCGGCGTAGTAGCCGTCCGCCCGCACGCCGACGCTCGTGCGAAGCCACTCGGTCCAGCGCACCCGCGTGTCGAGGTAGAGGGCGCCGCTCGATTCCAACACGCGGTCGTCGAGCACGGTCGAGCGGTACTGGCGGAAGGCGGCGTTGAACAGGCCGACGCGGATCGAGTCCGTCCGCGTCTGGGCGCCGACCTCGACCTCCAGCGGCCGGCCGAACAGGTCGCCCTGGAAGATGTGCAGCACCTCGCCGCCGCCGAGGACGCGCTGGTCGAGCTGGTGGAACTGGTCGCCGCCGACGGGATCGTTGAGGAAGTAGGTGAAGTCGTTGAACAGGTTCATCTGGTAGCGGATCACGTAGGCCGAGGCCCGGGTGATGCCGGTGTCGTCCGTCGCGCTGAACCGCCCCGACAGCGAGAAGCGGGCGGTGTCGCCGCCATCCGTGGGGTTGAGGGTGCCGTAGCGGCCGATCAGCCCCGCGCCGACGGCCCGCTCCGGGATCTGGTTGGTGGCCGTCCAGCGGGACGCGTAGGCCATGCCGGTGACCGCGAACCCGTCCAGCGCCGTGCCCTGGCTGTAGCGGGCGACGCCGTTGAGCTTGCGCAGCGCGTCCGGGACGGCCCACGGCCCGTCGTAGACCTGCGCCTCGCCGGCCACCAGCAGGGTGCCCTCGCCCAGCGGGGCCGAGGCGATCGACAGGGCCCGCTTGTAGCCGAAGCTGCCGATCGAGGTCAGCGCGAGGTTCTCCCGCACGGTGTCGAGATAGTCGATGCGCACCGAGCCCGCGGAGGCGAAGTCGCCGTCGCGCACGAAGTACGGCCCCTTGTGGTACTCCACCGCGCCGACGAGTTCGGGGATGAGGAAGTTGAGGTCGGCATAGCCCTGGCCGTGGGCGTGGGTGCGCATGTTGACCGGCATGCCGTCGACGCTGATGGCGATGTCGGTCCCGTGGTCGAGGTTGAAGCCGCGCAGGAAGTACTGGTTGGCCTTCCCCTCTCCGCTGTGCTGGGTGACGATCAGGCCCGGCACCGCCTCCAGCACCTCGCCGGGCCGCGTGACCGGGCGGGCGTTGAGGACCGCGCCGCCGATGAGGCCGGCGCTGGCCGCGTCGACGCTCAGCAGGGCGCCGCCGATCCCGGTGACGCCGCCGACATAGCCGGCGCTGGCGCCGGGCCCGTCCGTCGCGGGGATGACCGGTGGCGTGGCGGGGACCACCGAGATCTCGGACAGGGTGACAGCCGACGGTGTCGGGGCGCCCTCACCCGGCGCCGCCCAGCCGCGCCCGGCGGTCGCGACGACGAGGCCGCCCGCGGCGAGCAACTGGGTCACGGCGCGGAGGCCGGGGGCGGCCGGCCGGTGGCGGCAGACAGGACGGGAAGTCGGGCGGGAAGTCGGGCGGGACACCGGCAGACCGGGCGAGGCGTGGCGATCCCCGGACTCTCGCACGCCGTCCGTATGATAAACATACGAAAAAATCATACGGGCGGATTAGGCCGGCCGTGTTGCGCGTGGGGCGCAGTCGGCGGGGCGCCGGATCGCGGGCGGGGGGCGCCCTCACCCGGGGCCGTCGTCGCCGTGGCCCGGATGGGCGTGGGCGTCGTCGCCCTCCGGGATGAGGTGCAGGTGACCGTAGCGGACACCGCGCTGCGTGACGACGGCGTCGGCGTAGCTCTGCATCCGGGCCACCGGCCCGCGCAGGACCGCCACCTCGAGGCACGCGTCGTGGGTCAGGTGCACGTGCAGGCTGGCGATCGAGACGCCGTGCTCATGCCCCTCGCCGGTCAGCCGGCGGGCCAGGTCGCGGGTGCCGTGGCTGTAGACGTAGCTCAGGGCCCCGTAGCAGGCCGCCGATCCGCCGGTCTCCGCGGCGCGGGCCGGCGCCAGGGCGTCGCGGACGATGTCGCGCACCGCCTCCGAGCGGCTGCCGTAGCCGCGCCGCGCGCAGAGGTCGTCGACTGCCGTCAGCAGGGCGTCGTCGATGGTGATGGTGATGCGCTGCATGCCCGTCCTGCCGCTCCCGTGGCCTTCTGGTACGGGGACGCGGGGCCCGTGAACAGCCGCCGGGCCCGCATCGCCCGGCGCGGCAGAAAAAGAGCCCCGAGGGCCGCGCCTCGAGGCTCGAGTTCTGGGTCTCGGGGACATGTCCAGCGTGCGCTTGGGATGGACCGCGCTGGAACGCCTGGGCCGAAGGATCAAGGGCGTGAAAATCGACGACACAGGCGCGACCGGCTGGCATGCCGGCCGAACCATTCTGCACAGATACAGTCGACGCGCATCCGATATATGTCAGGCTTCGGGGGTTATTTTGAATTAATTCGCCGCACTGGGTTCAATATACCAGTTCAATTTTATCATATCGGCTCACGATCTCCCGGTACCGGCATGCCGGGCCGGGCCCGGTCCCGCCGCGCGTGCCCCGCGATCGCGAGCTCCGCGGCCTTCGCGGGGCCGCGGGACGCTCCGCCGCGCCGCGCGATCGTGCGGACCGCGAGCAGGAAGAGGGCGGCGAGGGCCAGCATCGCGCCGTCGAAGGCGAGGAAGACCGGCTCGACCGGCGCGTCGCCGCCGAGCCGGCGCGCGACGAGGCGCCCGACATCCGCGGCCGCGACGGCGCCGTACAACGCGGCCACCGGCGTCAGCGTCTCCGGCCAGACTCGCCCGGCCGGGCGCAGGAGCGCCGCCACGGCGACGAGCAGCCAGACGGCGAAGAAGGCCCCGACCTCCCACTCCGCCCGCGCGGGCAGCGCGGCCGGCAGGAGCCGGTTGGCCAGGAAATAGGCGGCGACGGCCGCGGGCAGGCCGGCGATCGTCGCGACGTTCAGGCCCTGGACGAGGCGCAGGCCGAAGCCTCGGGGCGCGTCCCCCTTGGGCAGGCGCGCCACCGCCCAGAGCAGCAGCCCGGTCGCCACCATGGCGCTGCCGGCGACCCCGCACAGGAAGAACAGCATCCGCAGGGCCGGGCCGGCGAAGTGCGCCTCGTGCAGGCCGACCATCGCGGTGAACGTCTTGGTCGCCGGCCGCAGGCCGCCCGCGCGCACCTCCAGGACCGCGCCCGTCACGCCGTCGAAGGCGATCTGCGGGTGCTCGTGGGAGAGGCCGTGCGGCTCCTCGAACACCGCCACCACGGTGGCGCGCGCGTCCGTCGGGTTGACGATGGTGATCCGCTCCAGGGATTCCGGCCGCATCGCCAGCGCGCGGACCACCAGCGGCCCGACCGGCGCCAGCGTGCCGGGCTGGCCGGCGGGCGGGCGCGGCGCGGTGATCTGGCCGGACTCGGCGAAGTAGCGCTGGCTGTCGCCGCGATAGGCCGTGTTCAGGCCCCAGGGCACGTACATCACCATGAGGGTGGCGAGTCCGGTATAGGTGATCATCAGGTGGAACGGCAGGGCGAGCACGCCCGTGACGTTGTGCGCGTCGAGCCAGCCCCGCTGGGCGGACTTGTCCCGCCGGAAGGTGAAGAAGTCGGCGAAGATGCGCCGGTGGGTGACGATCCCCGAGATCAGCGCCACCAGCATGATCATCGCGCAGGCGCCGACGATCCAGCGGCCCCAGAGCGGCGGCAGGTTCAGCTCGAAGTGGAAGCGGTAGAGGAAGTCGCCGCCGCGCGTCGCCCGCACCGCCGCCGGCGCGCCGCTGTCGGGATCCAGGAGGACGTGGCCGGGCGGGCGGCCCGGGCCGGTCCGCCAGAACAGCTCCAGCACCGGCCGGTCCGGCCGCGGCAGCGAGAGGAACCACGTCCGCGCGCCGCCCGCATGGGCCTGCAGGTGGGCGACGCCGCGCTCGGCCGCCGCCGCGAGCTCCGCCGGCCCGAAGGCCCGGTCGGTGCGGAGCTCGGGCCGCATCCACTGCGAGATCTCGGGCCGGTAGTAGCTCGCCGTGCCCGTCACGAAGACGGCGAACAGCACCCAGCCGACGACGAGGCCCGACCAGGCGTGGAGCCACGCCATCGACTGCCGGAAGGTCCTGCCCACGGCGGCCGCCTCACCAGCGGTAGCGCAGGGTCGCGTAGACCGTGCGCGGCAGGCCGTAATAGCAGCCCGAGTAGGTGAAGCAGCCGGTCACGTAGCGCTCGTCGAGCAGGTTCTGCACGTTGATCTGCGCGCTGAGGCCGGCGAGCCGCGGGTCGAGGTGCTTCATGTCGTAGGAGGCGACGGCGTCGACCAGCACGCTCTCGGGCACCTGGAAGGTGTTGGCCGGATCGCCCCAGGACGGGCCGAGGTAGCGCACGCCGCCGCCGAGGCCGAGGCCGATGAGCGGGCCGCTGGTGAAGCGGTAGTCGACGAACAGCGAGGCGGTCGTGTCCGGCACCTGCACCGGCCGCAGGCCCTGGAGCGGCACCTGCCGGCGGGTCAGGTCGTTCGTGGTGAAGCCGGTGTCGCGGACGTTGCGGATGTCGAGGAGCGAGAAGCCGCCGATCAGGCTGAGGCCCTCGGCGAGGGTGGCCCGCGCCTCGAACTCGACGCCCTGCACGCCGACCTCGCCGGTCTGCACGACGAAGCCGGGATTGACCGGGTCGGTGGTGGTGGCGTTCGAGCGGCGGATGTCGAAGAACGCGGTGGTCAGCAGGATATCGGTGCCGGGCGGCTGGTACTTGATGCCGGCCTCGTACTGGTTGCTGGCGATCGGGACGGGGATGCGCCCGGCCGAGCCGAACGCCGTGTCGAAGATCCGCCCGTTGACGATCGGCTCGAACGCCTCGCTGTAGGAGACGTACGGGGCGACGCCGCTGTCGAACAGGTAGAGCAGGCTGGCGCGGCCGGTGAAGGCCTCGGCCGGGACGTCCTGGATGGTCAGCCCGTTCGGCGCGAAGGTGCGGGTCGGGCCGGTCTGCCGGGCGGTGTCGTAGCGGCCGCCGAGCGTCAGGATGAAGCGGTCGAACTTCGCCTGGTCCTGGAAGTACACGCCGGTCTGCTGCGCGTCGATCCGCGAGGTCGACGTGAAGGCGGGGAACCGGATCGGCAGGTCGTGGTCGGGGGCGAGGGCGTTCAGGCTCGTCGTCGCCGGGAACGGGCCGGTGACGGACCGCGTGCTGAAGGTCCGGTGGTCGACGCCGAGCAGCGCCGTGTGGGCGATCGGGCCGGTGTCGAAATCGGCGATGAAGTTGTTGTCCATCGTGTAGGCTTCGATGTCGACCTGGGTGCCGCCGACCGAGCGACCGATGATCGGGCCGCTCGTGTACGGGCCGTTGACGTCGCCGAAGGTCGTGAACACGCTGCGGTAGTCGCCGTTCGAGCGCAGGTAGCGGCCGGCCGAGTGGAAGCGCAGGTTCTCGGTGATCCGGTGGTCGAACAGGTACTCGACGGAGGCCTGCGTGCGGTCGGAGCGCTCGATATTGCGGTCGCCGTCGTAGAAGTTCACCGGCAGCCGGCCGAAGACGCCGTTGCCGAAATTGCGCGGGAACACCGTGCCGACGGCCGGGAAGCCGCCGTAGAAGCCCGAGAACGGGTCGCGCTGGTAGTTGGCGATGACCGTGAGCGAGGTGTCGGCGGAGGGCCGCCACGTGAGGCTCGGGTTGATGAAGGCGCGCTCGACCTTGGTGGTCACGGCCGGCCCGTCGCCGTTCCAGCCGAGGCCGATGACCCGGTAGGCGAACTGGTCGGCGAGACCCGGGATGTCGGACTCGATCGGGCCGCCGATGTCGAAGCCGCCGCGGACCTCGCTGAAGCCGCCGCCCTGGACGAAGATCTCGCCGTGGCGGACGAATTGCGGGACCTTCGAGACGAGGTTGACGAGACCGCCCGGACCGGACTGCCCGTAGAGGACCGAGGCCGGTCCCTTGATGATGTCCACCCGCTCCAGGCGATAGGGATCGACGCTGGGGAAGGCGTCGCGATTCCCGGGCAGCGCCATGTTGTCGAGGAAGATCGGCGCTGTGAAGCCGCGGATGTAGAACTGCTCCAGGCGCGTCGAGCCGGCGCCGCCCCGCTGCTCGGTGGTGACGCTCGGCGTGAAGCGCAGCGCCTGGTTGATGGTCAGGGCGTTCTGGTCCTCGATCTGCTGGCGTCCGATGACCGACACCGACTGCGCCGTCTCCAGGATCGGCGTGTCGGTCTTCGTGCCGACCGTGCTGCGGCTGGCGACGTAGCCGGGCACCGGCCCGGTCGCCCCGCCGCGCCCGTACAGATCGCTGTTCAGGCTGCGCGCGCGCGCCTCGCCGCTCACGCTGAGTTCGGACAGCTCGATCTCCGTGGCGGGCGCCGGCTGGACGGGCGCGGGCTGGGCGAGCGCGGCCGCCCCGAGCGTGAGTATAGATGTCGACGATACAAACCCGATCCGGAGCAGCCTCTCCGCGCGATCGAACGCGCGCGATGCCGCCCGTTCATTGACATATCTCGACATTATACCGACTCTAAACAGGAATTACTGGGCGAAGATACGCGCCGATGCCCAGCTATCACGGATCCGTGAGCAGTATGTGCCTCTGATGACACATCTTTAAGAAACGTATTTTGGCATTCTTCTAATGAAAGTATGCGGCGGGCGGCCGGGCCGGGAGCGACCGCCCCCGGGGAGCGCGCGCCGCGCGGGCGACGGACCGGAGAGCGCCGGCGGCGGGGCGACAGAGCGCGCGTTCCCGGCGACGGTCACCTCGGGTAAGATCGGCGGGCCGCGATCGAGGCGGCCCGGCGCGGGTGCCGCCCCGTCGGCCCTCACGCCGTGCGCCGATGACCGAGCCGATCTCCGCCGCGGCCCATGCCCGCACGATCCTCTCCGCGCACGAGCATCGCCGCCCGATCGCGCCGCTGACCGACTGGGATCCGGCCCTCGACCTGCCGGCGGCCTACCGGGTGGCCGAGGCGGTCCGGGTCCTGCGCGAGGAGCGCGGCGAGCGGCCGGTCGGCTACAAGATCGGCTTCACCAACACGACCCTGTGGGAGCGCTACGGGGTCCGCGCGCCGATCTGGGGGCACGTCTACGACACGACTCTGCGCGACCGGGCCGCCCTGTCGGGGCCGGTGCCGCTCGCCGCCTTCGTCGAGCCGCGGATCGAGCCGGAGATCGTGTTCGGGCTGGCGCGCGCGCCCGAGCCCGGCATGGATGCCGCGGCGCTGATCGCCTGCCTCGACTGGGCGGCGAGCGGCTTCGAGATCGTGCAGTCGCTCTATCCCGGCTGGCGCTTCGCGGCGCCCGACACCATCGCGGCCTTCGGCCTGCACGGGCTGCTGGTGGTGGGCGAGCGGGTGCGGATCGCCGCGGACGCGCGATCGACTTGGCTCGGCGAGCTCGCCGGCTTCACCGTCGAGCTGCTGCGGGACGGGGCCGTCGCGGACCGGGGCGGCGGCGGCTGCGTTCTCGGGACGGGGCCGCTCGCGGCCCTGGCCCACCTCGTCGATGCGCTGGCTAACGATCCGGTGGCCCCACCGCTCGCGGCCGGGACCGTCGTGACGACGGGCACGCTGACGGACGCGCTGCCCGTCGCCTCCGGTCAGCGCTGGCGCACGCGCCTCGACGGGCTGCGGCTTCCCGGCATCGACCTTGCCCTGATCTGAGAGACCCGGCACGGGTTATCGTGCCGGGTGCGTGCGGTTTCCCGGCCGGCTCCGGGTCTCAGGCATTGGTGATGGTTAGCCGACATGCCAAATGCTGGACCATGCCTGGACGCCCGCGGCGACGCCACACGACCTTCCTCGTCTCCGTCACCGCGGAGGGCGCCGGCGCGGCGCCCGGCGCGACGGTCTACGCGGTGATGAAGCCTAGCGCCGAGGAGGCGCTGGAGGCCGTCCGCGCCCTCGCCGGCCCGTCGGCCAGCCTCGCGATCGTGGGGAGCCTGTCCACCCGGATCGCCAAGGCCCTCAAGCTGAAGCCCGACACGCCGCGGGTTGTCTGAGCCGCCCGGCGGCCCGCGGGCGGCTCAATCCACCGCGAGCCGGTAGCCGACGCCCCGCACGGTCTGCAGGAAGACCGGGTTGGCGGGATCGACCTCGGTCTTGCGACGCAGGCGGTTGATCTGCACGTCGACGGTGCGCTCCGCCGCCGCGCCGCCCGGACCGGCGAGCTGCTCGCGCTCGACATTGGCGCCGCCCGCCGTCGCCAGGATCGTCAGGATCTCGCGCTCGCGCTCGGTGATGCGGATCAGCTCGTCGTCCCGGCGCAGCTCGCCCCGGTCGATCCGGAACGCGAACGGCCCAAAGGTGACCGCCTCGGCGGAGGCCGCGCGGGGCCGCGCGCTGCGCTTGATGATGTTGTTGAGCCGCAGCGTCAGCTCCCGCGGCTCGAACGGCTTCGGCAGGTAATCGTCCGCGCCGATCTCCAGCCCCATCACCCGGTCGTTCGGGTTGGAGCGGGCCGTGAGCATCAGGATCGGCACGCGCGAGGTCTCGCGGACGCTGCGCGCGTAGTCGAAGCCGTTCTCGCCGGGCATCATCACGTCGAGGACCATGGCGTCGAACACGACGCTCTGGGCCCGGGCCCGCGCCTCCGCGGCGCTCGCCGCGGCGGTGACGCGGAAGCCCTGATCGGTGAGGTAGCGGGCGAGCAGCTCGCGCAGGCGGCGGTCGTCGTCGACCACGAGGACGTGGGGCGCCTCGTCGGGCAGGTCGGACCGGGCGGCGTGGCTCACGCGGGCTCCTCCGCGTCGACCTGCCCCTCGGCCCCGCCCCCGCGCCGCGCCATCAGGCGCTGGACCGCCGGCCGGTCCTCCGGCTCAATCATCGCCATCAGGAAGTCCTCCGGGGAGCCCCGGGCATCCGGCGCCGCGAGCGCCCGGGCGAGGCGGCGGGCCTGGACCCGCGTCAGGTCGGCCGCGAGCCCGGCGCCGGCCTCGGTGCAGTACAGGAGGCGCTGGCGCCGGTCGCTGGAACCGGGCTTCTGCGCGACGTAGCCCTGCCCGATCAGGTCCTTGAGCACCCGGTTCAGGCTCTGCTTGGTGATGCGCAGGATGTCGAGGAGCTCGGCGATCGTCAGGCCCGGGTACCGGTCGACGAAGTGCAGCACCCGGTGGTGGGCGCGGCCGAAGCCGTAGGCGGCCAGGATCCGGTCCGGATCGCCCACGAAGTCCCGGTAGGCGAAGAACAGGAGCTCGATCAGGTCGTCGCTGCCGAGGGCGGCCGGCGCGGCGCCCGGGACGGGTTTCGGCGCGAACATCTCCTCGCGCGGGGCTGTCCGTGTCACGGCGCGGCCGCTCCCAACGGGTGATAGGTCAGTCCCCATGACGTTTCTCAAGGCGGCCGGGGCCCGTCAACCCTGGCCGGGGCAACCGGGGCACCGACCGCCCCGGATCCTCAAGCCTGTACCCGCGGGATTGCCCCCGGCCCGACGCCTCCGCTACGCAGGCCCTCGGGCGACGGGAGCGGACGCGCATGGCCGAGGCAGGGGAACCGGGACCGGAACGCCTCTGGATCCGCGACCCGCGCGCCGTCCTGGCCGAGGGCGCCGGCGGCGGGATCGTGGTGGCGGGCACCCGGATCGTCGAGTGCGTGCCGGCGGGCGCGCGGCCCGCCGCGCCCGTGGACGCGACCTTCGACGCGTCGCGCCACGTGGTCATCCCGGGGCTGATCAACACCCACCACCACGCCTTCCAGACGCTGACCCGCGCCCATCCGCTGGCGCTCAACAAGCCGCTCTTCCCCTGGCTCGAGGCGCTCTACAGAGTCTGGGGGCGGATCACCCCGGAGGCGTGCCGGCTCGCCACGCGGGTCGCCTTCACCGAGCTGCTGCTCTCGGGCTGCACCACGGCGGGCGACCACCACTACCTGTTCCCGAAGGGCCTCGAGGCGTCGATGGACATCCAGGTCGCGGAGGCCCGCGACCTCGGGATCCGGGCCGCGCTCACCCGCGGTTCCCTGAGCCTGTCCGACCGGGCGGGCGGCCTGTCGCCCGCGGCCCTGACCCAGGACGACGACGCGATCCTCTCGGACTGCGAGCGGGTGCTGAACCTGTTCCACGATCCCGCCCCCGGGGCGATGGTGCAGATCGCCCTCGCCCCCTGCTCGCCCTTCTCGGTGACCGAGCGCCTGATGCGCGCGAGCGCGGAGCTCGCCGCCCGCAGCGGGTGCCGGCTGCACACCCATCTCGGCGAGACGCGCGACGAGGAGGCCTATTGCCGGGCGACGTTCGGCTGCCGGCCGGTGGAGTACCTCGAGGCGGTCGGCTGGCTGAGCGACCGGGTCTGGCTCGCCCACGGCATCCACTTCACCGACGCCGAGGTCGCGCGGCTCGGCGCGGCGGGCGTCGGCGTCTGCCACTGCCCGACCTCGAACATGACCCTGGGCTCCGGGCGCTGCCGCACCTGCGAGCTGGAGGCGGCGGGCGCGCCCGTCGGCCTCGGCGTCGACGGCTCGGCCTCGAACGACAGCTCGAACCTGATGGAGGGGGTGCGCCACGCCCTCATGATCAACCGGCTCACCTACGGGGCGGAGGCCGTGACGCACCTGGACGCCCTGCGCTGGGCGACCGAGGGCTCGGCCGCCTGCCTCGGCCGCTCCGATATCGGCCGGATCGCGCCGGGCCGCGAGGCGGACCTCGCCCTGTTCACCCTGGACGAGCTGCGCTTCTCCGGAGCCCACGACCCGCTGGCGGCCCTCGTCCTGTGCGGCGCCACGCGGGCCGACCGGGTGATGGTCGCGGGGCGCTGGCGGGTGATCGACGGGCAGCCGCTCGGGATCGATACCGGGATGCTGCGCGAGGCGCATTCCCGGCTGGCAGTCGACTTGTTCGGGGACGCGTAGGGGCGGCCCCTGATCCGACCTGCTCCGTCATCGCGAGCGCCAGCGAAGCGACCCAGGGCAGCGCGCGATCTCCGGATGCGGTATGTCCCTGGATTGCTTCGCTCCGCTCGCAACGACGAATGGCGGGGCCCGCCCGTGGGCGAGCCCCGCGCGCTCCTCAGAACAGCCCGTCGATCTGCCCGTTGGCGTCGAGCCGGATCGTGTCGGCGGCCGGCACCCGGGGCAGGCCCGGCATGGTCATGATCTCCCCGCAGATCGCCACCACGAAGCCGGCGCCGGCCGAGAGCCGGACGTCGCGCACGCCGACGATGTGGCCCTCGGGGGCGCCCATCAGGGTCGGGTCGGTGGAGAACGAGTACTGGGTCTTGGCCATGCAGATCGGCAGGTGGCCGTAGCCGTCCTTCTCGAAGGTGGCGAGCTTGCCGGCGGCCTTGGTCTCGATCTGGATGTCGGCGGCGCCGTACAGCTTGGTGGCGATCGCCCGGATCTTGTCGGTGAGGCGGCTCTCGGTCTCGTAGGCGTGGCGGATCGGCGCCGGCTCCGCCTGGCTGAGCTTCACCACCGCGCGGGCGAGTTCCTCGGCCCCGGCGCCGCCCTCGGCCCAGTGGCGGCAGGTGATCGCCTCCACGTCGAGCCGCTCGCGGCACAGCTCCTTGAGCTTGGCGTGCTCGGCGTCGGTGTCGGCGTGGAAGTGGTTGACGCCGACCACCACCGGCAGGCCGAAGCCGCGCAGGTTGGTGACGTGCCGGGCGAGATTGGCGAAACCCTTCTCCAGGGCGTCGATGTTCTCGGACCCGAGGTTCTTCTTGTCGACACCGCCGTGCATCTTGAGGGCGCGGACCGTCGCCACCACCACCACGGCCGAGGGGGTCAGGCCCGCCTGCCGGCACTTGATGTCCAGGAACTTCTCGGCGCCGAGATCGGCGCCGAAGCCGGCCTCCGTCACCGTGTAGTCGGCGAGCCGCAGGCCGGCCCGGGTGGCGATCACCGAGTTGCAGCCGTGGGCGATGTTGGCGAAGGGGCCGCCGTGGATCAGCGCCGGGTTGCCCTCGAGGGTCTGCACGAGGTTCGGCTGCAGGGCGTCCTTGAGCAGCACCGTCATGGCGCCGGTGGCCTTCACGTCCTTGAGGGTCACGAGCTTGCGGTCGCGGGTCTCGGCGATGACGATCCGGCCGAGGCGCTCCTCCAGGTCGGCCAGATCCTTGGCGAGGCAGAACACCGCCATCACCTCGGAGGCCACCGTGATGTCGAACCCGTCCTCGCGGGGGAAGCCGTTGGCGACGCCGCCGAGCGACTGGTTGATCGCGCGCAGGGCCCGGTCGTTCATGTCGACGACCCGGCGCCAGTGGATGCGGCGGACGTCGATGTTGAGCTCGTTCGCCCAGTAGACGTGGTTGTCGATCAGCGCGGCCGCGAGGCTGTGGGCCGACGTGATCGCGTGGAAGTCGCCGGTGAAGTGCAGGTTGATCTGCTCCATCGGCACGACCTGTGCCTTGCCGCCGCCGGCCGCGCCGCCCTTCATGCCGAAGCACGGCCCGAGCGAGGGCTCGCGCAGGCAGATCATGGTCTTCTCGCCGATCCGGTTCAGGGCGTCGCCCAGGCCCACCGTGGTGGTGGTCTTGCCCTCGCCCGCGGGCGTCGGGGAGATCGCCGTCACCAGCACGAGCTTGCCGGGCTTCCGGCTCTCCAGCCCGGCGATGTAGCCGTGGTCGATCTTGGCGATGTGCTTGCCGTAATTGTGGAGCGCGTCATCCGGGATGCCGAGCTTCTCGGCGACCTGCGCGATCGGCTTCAGGGTCGCGGCGCGGGCGATCTCGATGTCTGACGGCATGGGCCTTCCTCCCTGGGTCGCGGGCACCTGCCCGCCCGCCGGCTCTTGCCGTGCGAATCTCCTGCCGGGCGGGCCGCGGCGTGGCCGCCCGCGAACGGCCACGCACTGTGCGTCAAAGCTCGCGAAAATGCGCGTCGATTTTTATGAGCTGGCGGACAAAATACTCTTGTCGATCGCGCTGTCCCCCGTTCCGACGCCGGAGCGCTCCCGGAGGGTCCGTCCGAGCCCGGCCGCCGGGGGTCTCCGCGTGCCCGCGCCGCTCAGAACTTGACCAGCTCGACGCGCCGGTTCTGCGCCCGCCCCGCCTCGCTGTCGTCGGCGGCGACCGGGCTGGCGGCGCCGAAGCCCTTGGCCCTCAGCCGGTCCTTCGCGATGCCGGCGCCGACGAGCCTCGCCATGACCGCCTTGGCGCGGCCGTCGGACAGGGCTTGGTTGTGCGCGGCGGCCCCGGTCCCGTCCGTGTAGCCGTTGATGGCGAGCCGCAGGCCGGGATCCGTCCGCAGCAGGGCCGCCACCGCGTCGATCTGCGGGGCGGAGGTCGGCAGGATCTCGGTCCTGTCGGTGGCGAAGTTGACCTGGATCACCGCCTTCCCGGTCTTGTCGAGATCCTGCTTCAGCCGCTCGGCGGGCAGGAGGGCGGCGGTCTGGACGAACGGCTTCGTCTCGAGGATCGTCCAGGCCGCGGTGAAGCTGTCGGGCACGAAATGCACCCAGATCTGCCGATCCGGCCGGCGGATCACCCAGGTCTGGGCCGGCACGTTGTAGACGTCGCCGAGGCCCTCATACATCCCGATCCGGATGTCCTCCGGCAGCGTCTCCGTCACGGAGTTGGGGATCCGGCCGTCGGCGATCTTCCGGCCGCCGGCCTGCGTCAGCACGGCCTCGATGTTCTTCTTCAGCTCGTAGGCGGAGTAGGTCTTGCCGTCCTTGGGACCGATCAGGGACTGGAAGACCTTGCCCTCGACCTCGTGGAGCGCCGCGCCGGTCCAGAACAGGAAATGCCCGAATTCCCGCGTCTCGGGCGGGTTCACCGGCTGGTAGCCGTCGGGCAGCGCGAAGTAGGGGAAGCGGCCGAGCGGCGCGTCCGAGAAGGGAACGGCATCGAGCGCGAAGGCCTTCGGCGCCGCCGCCGCGTCCTGCGCCCGCGCGGGATCGACCCCGATCCCGGACGCCGCGCAGGCGAGGGCCAGCAGGATACAGACAGGCTTCAGCGCTCTCACGACGCACTCCGGAACGTTGCGGAGGCGCGACGATAGCGGGCGCGGATCGGCGGGCAATTAGGTCGCTCGACCTACGGCCTCCGGGGCATCGCGCGCGATCGCGGGAGAGCGACGCGGGCGCCCGGAGCCCGGACAGTCGACATATCTCCGGGACGGCGCGGCCGGAACGGCAGCCGCACCGCCCCGAGGCGGGACCTGGCGGGAGGCCGCCTAGCCTCCCGACTTCTTGGCCTTGTCGGCGGAGCCCGGCGCCTCGTGCGGCTGGGGCGCGCCCTTCGGGAGTTCCGGGTTGTCGGGGTTGTGCGGGGCGGCGACCGGGGCCGGCACCGTCTCGGCGGTGGCGGTGGGCTTCTCGATGTCGGGCAGCCCGTCCTTCAGCTTCGCGTTGATCTGCGTGAGGTCGTCCGGCTCGGGGTTCAGGTCCTTGGCGTGCTGCCACTGGAACTTGCCCTCGAGGCGCCGGCCCGAGCGCCAGTAGGCATCGCCGAGGTGGTCGTTGATGGTCGGATCGCCGGGCTTCAGCTCGACCGCCTTCTCCAGCTCGCGCACCGCGTCGTCCCAGCGGCCGAGGCGGTAATAGGCCCAGCCGAGGCTGTCGACGATCATGCCGTCCCGCGGGCTCGCGTCGGCGGCCTGCTGCAGCAGCTTGAACGCCTCGTCGATGTTGATGTTCTGGTCGACCCAGGAATAGCCGAGGTAGTTCATCACCTGGGCCTTGGCGGCCGGCTGGTTGGCCGGCACCAGGGACAGGGCCTTCTTCAGGTCGGCCTCGGCCTTCGGCCACTGCTTGGCGCGCTCGTACGCGGTGCCGCGGAAATAGTAGGTCGTCCAGTAGTTGGATTGCGGCCGGTTCCCGATCAGGTCGATGGCGCGGGTGTAGGTGGCCGCCGCCTCCTCGTACTTCTTGCGGGCGCGCTGCACGTTGCCCAGCGCCGTGATGACGTCGATGTCGTCCGGGTGGGCCTTCATCGCCGCGTCGAGATGGGCCAGCGCCTCGTCGCCCTTGCCCATCTGCTCCAGGTTCAGGCCGATCTGGATGTCGGCGTTGAGCTTGAGCGGGGAATTGGCCGGGATCTGCGCGTAGGCCTCGTTGGCGCGCTCGGGCTGCTTCATCCGGTCGAGCGTGTCGGCGAGCGTCAGCCGGGCCAGCGCGTGGTCGGGGGCGAGGTAGAGGGCGAGCCGCAGGTAGATCACCGCGGGCAGCTCGTCGCCCTGAGTCGAGCCGGCGGAGCCCAGCCCGTACAGCACCTCGGCGGCGCCCTCCTGGGCGGTGCCGATCAGCCGCGTGAGCGGCTTGCCGTCCTTCAGCTTCTCGAGGGCGTCGCGCACCAGCGGGTGGCGCGGCGAGAGCTGGTCGAAGTCGGAATAGGCCTGGATCGCCAGGTCGGTGCGGCCGAGGCTGGCCTCCATGCGGGCGTAGGCGTCGACGATGCGCAGGGTGTTGTGGTCGGCGTCGTAGGCGGCCTTGAGGCGGCGCTCGGCCTCGGCGTTGTCGCCGGTCACCGAGGCGATCAGGCCGGCATGGTAGTCCCGGAAGGTGTTGTAGTAGCGCTCGCCCCGGAGCTTGTTGACCGTCTCCAGCGCCTTCTTGCCGTCGCCGGCGCCCGCGTAGGACCAGGCGGTGAGCAGCGTCGCGGTCAGGTCCGTGGCGGCGCCCCGGCCGCTCCGGGAAAAGTTCTGGCGGGCGGCGGCCCACTGGCCGGCCTTGATCTGACGCACCCCGAGGGAGAGGTTGGCCAGCCCGTTGGTCGGATCGCGGGCGATCAGCTTCTCGGCGGTGCGGAACGCGTCCGGCAGGGCGCCGTCGGCCAGCAGCGAGATGAAGGCGCGCTCGACGAGTTCCGCGTTGCGCGGGTCGGCCTTCACCGCCTCGCGGTAGAAGGTCGCCGCCGCCGCCGTGTCCCGCGACGCGCCCGCGATGTAGGCGGAGAGGAAGTTGCCCTCGAGCGAGTCCGCGGGCTCGTAGTCGAGCACCGGTGTCGATTCCTTCGGCTGCGCGGCGAGCACGGTCTGCGGGAGCCCGGCGGCGAGCAGCAGGGCGAGCGCCGAAACGCTCCGGCGGGCGCGTGTCATCATCATGAACCGATCGCGGCTCCTGGGCGCCGGCCCGTCGGGGGCCGGGCGCGAGAATGGCGGGGCATCCCCGAAAAAACGTTGGGGACACTGAACCCATCCCGCCAGCCCCGCAAGGCGAAAGGATGGCGCGGGGGCGGATGCCCGGGTCGTCCGCCTTCCCGTCATCGCGAGCGCAGCTAAGCGACCCAGAGAGGTGCGACCGCGGCAAGCGTGGCGCCGCTGGATTGCTTCGCTCCGCTCGCAAAGACGGGTACCTCGGCCCCTCGGCCGAGGGCCGACCTCACATGTTCGGGTAGTTCGGCCCGCCCGGCCCCTCCGGCGTCACCCAGTCGATGTTCTGGTTCGGATCCTTGATGTCGCAGGTCTTGCAGTGGACGCAGTTCTGCGCGTTGATCTGGTAGCGCACGCCGTCGCTGGCGGCGGCATCCTCCACCCACTCGTAGACGCCGGCCGGGCAGTAGCGGCCGGATGGGCCGCCGTAGACGTCGTGCTCGGAGCGCTTCTGCAGCTCCGGGTCGCGGACCTTGAGGTGGGGCGGCTGGTCCTCCTCGTGGTTGGTGTTCGACAGGTAGACCGAGGAGAGCCGGTCGAAGGTCAGCTTGCCGTCCGGCTTCGGGTAGACGATCGGCGTCACCTCCGAGAGCGGCTTGAGGCAGGCGTGATCCGGCTTGCCGTGGGACAGCGTGCCGAACGGCGAGGCGCCGAGGATGCTGGTCGCCCACATGTCGATCCCGCCGAGCCCGACGCCGACCAGCGTGCCGTACTTGGACCAGAGCGGCTTGACGTTGCGCACCGCCTTCAGGTCCTGCCCGATCGGGCTGTCGCGCCAGCCGGCCTCGTAGGCGGTGAGCTCGTCGCCGGCGCGGCCCGCCTTCAGGGCGTCCGCGATGGCGTCGGCCGCCTGCATGCCGGACAGCACCGCGTTGTGCGAGCCCTTGATCCGCGGCACGTTCACGAAGCCGGCCGAGCAGCCGACGAGGCAGCCTCCGGGGAAGACCAGCTTGGGCACCGACTGCCAGCCGCCCTCCATGATGGCCCGCGCGCCGTAGCCGATGCGCTTGGCGCCCTCGAAGGTCTCGGCGATCATCGGGTGGGTCTTGAAGCGCTGGAACTCCTCGAACGGCGACAGGGTCGGGTTCTCGTAGTTCAGGTGCGTGACGAAGCCGACCGAGAGCAGGTGGTCGTCGAAGTGGTAGAGCCAGGAGCCGCCGCCGGCCTTGTTGGGCAGCGGCCAGCCCATCGTGTGCTGCACCAGCCCGGGCTCGAACTTGCCGGGGGCGAGCTGCCAGAGCTCCTTCACGCCGAGCCCGTACTTGAAGTGGTCGCTGTGCCGGTTGAGTTCGAAGCGCTGGATCAGGCCCTTGGTCAGGTTGCCGCGGGCGCCCTCGCCGAACACCGTGTACTTGGCGCGCAGCTCCATGCCGCGGGTGTAGTCCTCGCGCGGCTCGCCGGACCGGCCGATGCCGAGATCGCCCGTGGCGACGCCCGCCACGGCGCCGTTGCCGTCGAACAGCACCTCGGAGGCCGGGAAACCCGGGTAGATCTCGACGCCGAGCGCCTCAGCCTGGGCGCCGAGATACTTGCAGACGTTGGAGAGCGAGCCGACGAAGTTGCCGTGGTTCGACATGAGCTTGGGGAAGAACACGTTCGGCAGGGTGATGCCGCTGTTCTTGGTGAGCATCATGAACTCGTCGCGCTGCACCTCCGTCTTGAGCGGCCGCTCCGGGTCCTGGCGCCACTCCGGCAGGAGCCGGTCGAGGCCGATCGGGTCGATCACCGCCCCCGACAGGATGTGGGCGCCGACCTCCGAGCCCTTCTCGACGACGACGACCGAGATCTCCTCGCCGATCTCGGCGGCGCGCTGCTTCAGGCGGATCGCGGTGGCGAGGCCGGCCGGGCCGGCGCCCACCACGACCACGTCGAAATCCATGCTCTCGCGTTCGGGCAGCGCCATCCTCGGGTTCCTTTTCTTGTTCCGGCGCCCGGTTCGTCGCCGGGGCGGCCTTCCTGATGCCGTCTCAAGCGATTCCAAGCTAGAAAGGCAAGTTGCCGACGCTCAAGCTCGAGGCAAAGTTCCCTTAGCCGCAGGGAACGGCGTCACAGCGCTGTGCCGCGCCGCGCTGTTCGGTCACGCAAGTCCTTGCCACCCGGAGCGATTCGGCGAGTTGTCCACAGGCCCCGGCGATCCCACATGCTGAGTCCCATGCCGAGCCCCACCGACGCGCAAGCCGACCTGATCGCCTATCTCGACTTCCACGTGGAGGTCGGCGCCGACGCGGCGCTCGACGAGCAGCCGCACGACCGCTTCAACGAGGCCGACACGCCGGCCCCGACCCTGCGCGCCCCGCGCCGCGCGGCATCCCGGGCCGCCGAGCCGTCCGCCAGCCCGGTCGCCAACACGCTCGTGCCGCCCCCCGGATCGCCGCCGCCGGGATCGGCCCCACCGGCTGCGGCGCCGCGCACCTTCGGCCGCGCCGCCAGCGCCCAGCCCGACGAGGCCACGAGCGACGCCCGCGCCCGGGCGCGGCAGGCCAAGTCCCTCGACGAGCTCGAGCGGATTCTCGCGGATTTCGACGCCTGCCCGCTGCGCTTCACGGCGAAGAACCTCGTCTTCGCCGACGGCAATCCCGAGGCGCGGGTGATGTTTCTCGGCGAGGCGCCCGGCGCCGACGAGGACCGGATCGGCAAGCCGTTCATGGGCCGCTCGGGCCAGCTCCTCGACAAGATGATGAAGGCGGTCGGGCTCGACCGGACGAGCGCCTATATCGGCAACATCGTGCCCTGGCGGCCGCCGGGCAACCGCAACCCGACCCCCCAGGAGGTGGCCGTGTGCCGGCCCTTCGTGGAGCGCCAGATCGAGCTCGTCGACCCGGACATCATCGTCTGCCTCGGCGCGCCCGCGACCCAGACGCTGACCGGCACCAAGGACGGCATCCTGCGGACCCGCGGCCGCCTCTTCCCGTACAAGTTGCCGAACCGCGAGGTGAAGCTGCTCGCCACGCTCCACCCCGCCTTCCTGCTGCGCCAGCCGGTCCAGAAGCGCCTCGCGTGGCGGGACTTCCGGTCCCTGCGCGCCCTCCTCGACGGGAAAGCGTGACCGCGAGCTTGACCGGAGTGACGGAACCGGCTCTCCCCTCCCGCCATTAGAGCTTCGTTCCCGCTGCTGGCGCGCCATCGGCCGGACACGACGACGCACAGCCAATCCCGGCCCGCCCGAGGCGGACCGGCGCAGCACCGATGGCGGGACCCACCATGCGCTGGGAAGATCTACGCAGCTCCGACAACGTCGAGGATCGCCGGGGCGAGGGCGGCGGCGGTGGCGGCATGGGCTTTCCCGGCGGCGGCGCCGGCGGCCTCGGCATCGGCACCATCGTGGTGCTGCTGATCATCAGCTACTTCACGGGCATCAACCCGGCGATCCTGATCGGCGGGGCCCAGCAGATCGGCGGCGGCGGCCGCAGCCAGCAGGAGCAGGTCGACCCGCAGACCCAGGCCAAGCGGCGCCAGGCCCCGACCGACGAGAGCGGCCGGTTCGCCTCCAAGATCCTCGGCAACACCGAGGACGTGTGGAGCCAGATCCTGCCGCAGCAGACCGGCAAGCAGTACACCCCGACGACACTGGTGCTCTACACCGGCGGCACGCGCTCCGGCTGCGGCTCGGCCCAGGCCGCGATGGGCCCGTTCTACTGCCCGCTCGACAAGAAGGTCTATCTCGACACCGGCTTCTTCAAGGAGATGGCCTCGAAGTTCGGCGTGAAGGGCGACTTCGCCTACGCGTACGTGATCGCCCACGAGGTCGGCCACCACGTCCAGGACGTGCTCGGCATCCTCGGCAAGGTCCAGCAGCGCCAGCAGCAGGCCTCCAGCAAGACCGAGGCGAACGCCCTCTCGGTGCGGATCGAGCTGATGGCCGACTGCCTCGCCGGCGTCTGGGCCAAGAACTCCAACGACAAGTACGCCGAGCTCGACAAGGGCGACATCGACGAGGCGCTGAACGCCGCCGCGCAGATCGGCGACGACGCGCTCCAGCAGCGCTCGCGGGGCTACGTGGTGCCGGATTCCTTCACCCACGGCTCCTCGGCCCAGCGCCAGCGCTGGTTCATGGCCGGCTACAAGAGCGGCCAGACCAAGTCCTGCGACACGTTCCGGACGGCCAACAACTGAAGGCGGATCGCGGCTTCACGAGCCGCCCCCGTCATCGCGAGCGCAGCGAAGCGAAGCGAAGCGAAGCGACCCAGGGTCGCGCGACGTCCCGAGATGTGGCGCCGCTGGATTGCTTCGCTCCTCTCGCAATGACGGCGCGCGGAGATCCGGCGGGGCACGCGCCTCACCCCCGGCTCAGCCGCCGGGCGTTGGCCTGGACCTTCCGCCGGTAGCTGCGGATCACCTTGCCGTTCGAGGCGCCCGCGGCGAG
This sequence comes from Methylobacterium sp. A52T, assembly GCF_053346095.1. Lineage (NCBI taxonomy): Bacteria > Pseudomonadati > Pseudomonadota > Alphaproteobacteria > Hyphomicrobiales > Methylobacteriaceae > Methylobacterium > Methylobacterium sp. A52T. The sequence goes on from NZ_JBKFBI010000009.1 coordinate 37,957, forward strand.
CATGAGCGCCGCCTCGCCGGCGGCCAGCATCTTCTCGGTCACCATGAGCTGCGCCTCGGCCTGGGCCGCCGGGCCGCCGAGGGCGAACATCGCCATGCGCTGCGCGATGACGCCCTGCGCCTCCAGCCCCAGCATGGCCATGTCCATGCCCGTCATCCACCAACCGAACAGCATCGCGATCCTCATGTTGCCCAGGGCAACGGCCGAGCCTCGTCCCGGGTCCCGGGATGCGCCCAGGCTTGCGCCGGACGCAAGCGTTATCCCGCACTGCGGCACCCCGCCTTTGCGCCGCGTCGGCCGATGCCGTAAGCGGCCCGGATACTCCCGGACACCTTCCGGACAGCGACCTCCCGGACAGCGCCCGCCCCATGATACGCCTCGACAAGATCACCAAGCAGAACGGGCGGCAGCTCGTCTTCATCGAGGCCTCGGCCGCCCTCCAGCGGGGCGAGAAGGTCGGGCTCGTCGGCCCGAACGGGGCCGGCAAGACCACCCTGTTCCGGATGATCATCGGCCAGGAGCAGCCCGACGAGGGGCAGGTCGCCGCCGACCGGGGCATCACCATCGGCTATTTCAGCCAGGATGTCGGCGAGATGTCGGGCCGCAGCGTCGTCACCGAGGTGATGGACGGCGCCGGCCCGGTGAGCGCGGTCGCGGCCGAGCTCGCCGAGCTCGGCGCGGCGCTCGCCGACCCGGACCGCGCCGACGAGATGGATGCCCTGGTCGAGCGCTACGGCGAGGTCCAGGCCCGGTTCGAAGAGCTCGACGGCTACGCCCTGGAGGGCCGGGCCCGCGAGGTGCTCAACGGGCTGAGCTTCAGCCAGGAGATGATGGACGGCGACGTCGGCGCCCTCTCGGGCGGCTGGAAGATGCGCGTGGCGCTCGCCCGCATCCTGCTGATGCGCCCGGACGTCATGCTCCTCGACGAGCCGTCCAACCACCTCGACATCGAGAGCCTGATCTGGCTCGAATCGTTCCTGAAGGGCTACGACGGCGCCCTGCTGATGACCTCGCACGACCGCGAGTTCATGAACCGGATCGTCACCAAGATCATCGAGATCGACGCCGGCGCGCTCACCACCTACTCGGGCGACTACGCCTTCTACGAGGGCCAGCGGAAGCTCAACGAGGCGCAGGCCCAGGCGCAGTACGAGCGCCAGCAGGCGATGCTGGCGAAGGAGATCGCCTTCATCGAGCGGTTCAAGGCCCGGGCCTCCCACGCCGCCCAGGTGCAGAGCCGGGTGAAGAAGCTCGACAAGATCGAGCGGGTCGAGCCGCCCCGGCGGCGGCAATCGGTGGCCTTCGAGTTCCAGCCGGCGCCGCGCTCGGGCGACGACGTCGTGATGCTCAAGGGCGTGAACAAGCGCTACGGCAGCCGCACGATCTACGAGGGGCTCGACTTCTCGGTGCGGCGCAAGGAGCGCTGGTGCGTGATGGGCATCAACGGCGCCGGCAAGTCGACGCTCCTGAAGCTCGTCACCGGCACCACCGCGCCCGATGACGGCTCGGTCACGGTCGGCGGCAGCGTCAAGCTCGGCTACTTCGCCCAGCACGCCATGGACCTGCTCGACGGCGACCGCACGGTGTTCCAGACCCTCGAGGATTCCTTCCCGCAGGCCGGCCAGGGGTCGCTGCGGGCGCTGGCCGGCTGCTTCGGCTTCTCGGGCGACGACGTCGAGAAGCGCTGCCGGGTGCTCTCGGGTGGCGAGAAGGCCCGGCTGGTCATGGCACTGATGCTCTACGACCCGCCGAACTTCCTGGTGCTCGACGAGCCGACCAACCACCTCGACATGGGCACCAAGGAGATGCTGATCGAGGCGCTGGCCAATTATGAGGGGACGATGCTGTTCGTGTCCCACGACCGGCACTTCCTGGCCGCCCTCTCGAACCGGGTGCTCGAGGTCACGCCGGAGGGCATCCACCAGTACGGCGGCGGCTACACCGAGTACGTGGCCCGCACCGGCCAGGAGGCGCCGGGCCTCCGGAGCTGACGGTCCGCTCGTCCGCGCGGGCGCGGCGAAGCGACCCGGGGCAGCGGGACCTCGGTCAGTGTGGCGTTGCCGGATCGCTTCGCCGCGCTCGCGAGGACGGCTGCGCGTTCCGGCCGGAGGCCCTGCGACCGGCGCGCCGCTATCGCCCCCCGACGCCCCGCGCTAGGCTGCGCCGAAACGGCCCGGGTGAGACGCCGTGCGACGCCTGCTGAAGTTCCTCCACACGATGGGGTCCGCGGGGCTGCTGGGGGCCATGGCGTCCCTGGTCGTCATGCTGAGCCTGGCGCCCGCGCCGTCCGCCCTGACGGGCTACGCGGCGATGCGGGGCGCGATGGGCGCCGTCGCCACCTGGATCTTCCTGCCCGCCCTGGCGGTGACGCTGATGTCGGGCCTGCTGGCGATGGCGCTGAACCGCGCCTTCCTCAACGCCGGGTGGGCGTGGGTGAAGCTCGCCACCGGCGTCCTGATGTTCGAGGGCGGGCTGGTCTACGTCCAGGGCCCGATGAAGCAGGAGGCGGAGCAGAGCGCCCGCGCGCTGGCGGGCCTCGTCGATCCCGCGGTGCTGGCGGTCTCGCTGACCGGTGAGCGCGGCACCCTCTGGGTCCTGCTGGCGGTCGCGACCGCGAATGTGGCGCTCGGGATCTGGCGGCCGCGGATCCTGCGGATCCCCCGGTAGCGAAGCCGCGTCAGGCCCGATTCCAGCCCGATGGCTTGCCGGCTATAAATCTATTTCCCGATGCAGAACCCGCTGAACAGCCGGTCGAGGACGTCCTCGACGCCGACATGGCCCGCGACCGCGCCGAGCGCCCGCACCGCGAGCCGCAGATCCTCCGCGGCCAGTTCCGGGAGACCGCCGGCACTCCCCGACACGCGATCGAGATGGCCGACGCAGGCCTCCAGCGCGGCCCTGTGCCGGGCGCGGGTGATCAGCGCGTCGCCGGTGCCGAGACCGTCCTCGGCCGCGGCCTGGATGGCATCGAGCAGGGCGTCCATGCCGGCGCCGGTATGGGCCGAGACCGTCACGTCCGCCGGATCACCTCCCTGTTCTGAGCCGGCAAAAAGATCGGCCTTGGTACGGACGGTCATGACCGGACCGCGTGCCGGCCCGAGATCCGGGACCGCGCCGCCGGGGGACACGAGGGCGACCACGAGATCGGCGGTGTCGATCCGCGCCCGCGTCCGCACGATCCCCGCCGCCTCGATCGGCTCCGCGGTCTCGCGGAGCCCGGCCGTGTCGACCAGCAGGACCGGCAGGCCGCCGAGGTCGAGCCGCACCTCGATGGCGTCGCGGGTCGTCCCCGGGCTGTCCGACACGATGGCCGCGTCCCGTCGGCTCAGCGCGTTCAGCAGGGTCGATTTCCCGCTGTTGGGAGCCCCCGCCAGCACCACCGTGAACCCGTCGCGCAGGCGCTCGCCGCGCCGACCGTCGCGCAGCGCCGCGGCGATCGCGTCGCGCAGGCGGGCGGCGCGGTCGAGCAGCGCCGCGTCGAGCCCGGCATCGTCCACATCCCCCTCGTCGGCGAAGTCCAGCGCGGCCTCCGCGGAGGCGAGGCAGTCGATCGCCTCCGCGCGCCACGCGGCCACCTGCCGGCTGAGCGCGCCGTCGAGCTGGCGCAGGGCCTGCCGGCGCTGGCCCTCGGTCTCGGCCTCGATCAGGTCGGCGACGGCCTCCGCCTCGGCGAGGTCCATCCGCCCGTTGAGGACGGCCCGCCGCGTGAAGGCCCCGGGCTCGGCGGCCCGGCAGCCCGGGAGGCGGGCGAGGGTGGCCAGGACGCCCATCCGCACGGCCGCGCCGCCGTGCAGGTGCAGCTCGGCCATATCCTCGCCGCTGTAGGTGTCCGGCCCGGGAAACCACGCCACCAGCGCCCGGTCGAGTTCGGTTCCGTCGTGCGGATCCCGGAGGCTCCGCAGCGACAGCCGGCGGGGCGGCGGCAGACGTCCGCCCAGGGCGACGAGCGCGTCGCGCGCGGCCGGTCCGCTGATGCGGATCACCGCGACGGCGGCCCGGCCGAAGCCGCTGGCCGGTGCGAAGAGCGTGTCGGTATCGGTCATGGTCCCACAGGGCCGCGCGAGGGGCGGAGTTTCACGTGAAACAACCGCGGCCGCCCTATACCATCCCGGCGCCGACGCGCCGCACCCGCCTGCGCCGTCGCGATCTCGAAGGGAAGCGCCATGATCGTCTCGACCCGCCGCGCCTTCGGCCTCGGCCTGCTCGCCGCGCCCCTCGCCGCGTCCCCGGTCCTGCCCGCGCGCGCCGCGGAGGCGGAGCCGGACTGGGCCGCCATCGAGCGCCGGCTCGGCGGCCGCATCGGGATCGCGGCCGCCTCGGCGGACCGCGTCCTCGCCGCCTACCGCGCCGACGCGCGCTTCCCGATGTGCAGCACCTTCAAGGTGCTGGCGGCGGCGGCGGTCCTGGCGCGGGTCGATGCCGGCCGCGAGACCCTCGACCGGGTCGTCAGCTACGGGGCCGGCGACCTCCTGAGCTACGCGCCCGTGACCCGGAAGGCGCTGGAGGCCGGCGCCGGGACCGGTCGGATGAGCGTCGCGGACCTGTGCGCGGCCACGCTGATCTGGAGCGACAACACGGCCGCCAACCTGCTCCTGGCGGATCTCGGCGGCCCCGAGGCGCTGACCGCGTGGCTGCGGACCACCGGCGACCCCGTCACCCGCCTCGACCGGACCGAGCCGACCCTCAACACCGCGCTGCCCGGCGACCCGCGCGACACGACTACGCCGGACGCCATGCGGGCGACCCTGGGCCGTATCCTCCTCGGAACCGTCCTGACGCCGGCCTCGCGCGCCCGGCTGGAGGCCTGGATGGTCGCCTGCGAGACCGGCCGGAAGCGCCTGCGGGCCGGCCTGCCGCCCGACTGGATCGCGGGCGACAAGACCGGGAGCGGCGACAACGGCACCGTCAACGACGTGGCGATCCTCCGGCCGCCGGGGCGCGCGCCGATCCTCGCGGCGGTCTACGTCACGGAATCGACCGCCTCCCCCGACACCTGCGCGGCGGCCTACGCGGAGATCGGCCGCCTCATCGCCGCGCGCGCCCATTCGACCTGACCGGACGAACCATGAAGACAGCCTCCAAGACACCCAACAAGACGACCCGCGCGACGCTCGCCCTCGACAAGGCCGGCATCCGGCACAGCCTCCACGCCTACACGTACGATCCTGACGCGCCGCGCATCGGCCTGCAGGCCGCGGAGGCGCTCGGGGTGGACCCGGGACGCGTGCTGAAGACCCTGATGGCGTCGGTGGACGGACGGACCGTCTGCCTGCTCGTGGCCTCCGACCGGGAAGTGTCGATGAAGCGGGTCGCCGCCGCCTTCTCGGGCAAGGCCGCGTCCATGCTCAAGCCGGCCGATGCCGAGCGGCTGACCGGCTACCATGTCGGCGGGATCAGCCCGCTCGGTCAGAAGCGGTCCTTCCCGACCGCGATCGACGCCGGGTCCCTGACCGAGCCGGCGGCCGAGATCCACGTCAACGGCGGCGGCCGCGGCTTGCAGATCCGGCTGACCGAGGGCGATCTCGCCGCCGTCCTGGACGCCCTCGTCGTGCCGCTGACGTGATCCCGCGGTAATCACTCGTTTACCCTGCCGTCGCACGGTGTCGCCTTCCGACAGAGGCGAAGGCGGCGCAGGGGCGGCATGCGGGAGACGGCGCGCAGGGCGGTGACGGCGCTCGGACTCGTCCTGCTGCTGGCGGCACCGGGCCGGGCGGCCGATCTCGACCTCCGCTACGGCGCCGAGTCGGGCGCGGGCGGCAGCCCCCGCTTCTTCCCGCGCAACGACGGCCTCGACCGTCGGCCGGTCTACGCGGTCCGGTCCCGTCGCGTGCCGGAGGGCTGCACGCCGCGGCGGGTGCCCGTGCCGACCAACGCCCCGGACGATCCGAGCTACGTCGGCTCCGAGTACGGCCTGGGGCATCCGAGCTATTACGGCTTCACGCCGCCGCTCGGCGTGGACGATCCGTTCGGGCGCTCCCTCCTGCCCTACTGCCCCTGACGCCGACCGGGACGACGCGGTCCGGCGTCGACTGCCGGATTCCACCGCCCCGCATCATGCTCTAGACCGGCCCTGCCCTCCCCCGGAGCCCGTGCCGTGTCCGAGTCGACCTTCCAGTCCTTCCGCGACCTCGCTGCCCTGCGCGGATGCGTGGCCGCGTGGCGCGCGGCGGGCGAGCGCGTCGTCCTGATCCCGACCATGGGCGCCCTGCACGACGGGCACCTCGCCCTCGTGGCCGAGGCGCGGCGGATCGGCCGCCGGACCGTGGCCAGCATCTTCGTCAATCCGACCCAGTTCGGCCCGAACGAGGATTTCGCCCGCTATCCCCGCGACCTCGACGCGGACCTGGCCCTGCTGGCGGGGGCCGGCGCCGACGCCGCCTGGACGCCCGGCGTCGAGACCATGTACCCGCCGGGCTTCGCCACCCGGATCGAGGTCGCGGGCCTGACCGAGGGGCTGTGCGGGCCGTTCCGGCCCGGCCATTTCGCCGGCGTCGCCACGGTGGTGACCAAGCTCCTCAACCAAGTCCGGCCGGACGTCGCCCTGTTCGGCGAGAAGGATTTCCAGCAGCTCCGCGTGCTCCAGCAGGTGGCGGCGGATCTCGACCTCGCGGTGGAGATCCGCGGCGTGCCGACCGTGCGCGAGCCCGACGGCCTCGCGCTGTCGTCGCGCAACCGCTACCTCTCGGCCGAGGAGCGCGCCGTCGCCCCGAAACTCCAGGCCGTCCTGGCCGAGATCGCCTCCGCCTCCCGCAACGGCACCCCGGTGGCCGGCCGGATCGCCGCCGGGCGGGCGGCGCTGGAGGCGGCGGGATTCCGCGTCCAGTACCTCGCGGTCTGCGACGCCCGGACCCTGGTGCCGGTGGAGCGGGTCGACGGCCCGGCCCGCGTCATCGCCGCGGCCTTCCTGGGCCGGACCCGGCTGATCGACAATCGCGCCGTCTAGGCCGGCGCTGGTCCGACCACCGACGGTCGTGGCCGCCGGGCCACGGCGCGCGGATTTCCGGCTTTCACTGCGGCAGGTGATTGGCGTCGACCGGCCGACCTGTTCTCTGCTGGTCCCGTGATCGGAACGCGCACCGCACCGGCCGTCCTGGCCGTGTCCCTCGCCCTGGCGGGCCCCGCCGGCGCCGGCGAGGACGCGTTCGAGGGGATGGCCGGCCCCTACGGCGAGCGCCTGCGCTACGACGCGAAGGGGCTGACGCTCACCTTCCCCGAGCCCGACGTGAAGCTCCGGATCGGCGGCCGGCTGCACATCGATGGCGGCGCGGCGGGTTTCAGCCGGCCGGACCTGCCCGAGGCCTTCCCCGACAACGTCGCCGTGCGCCGGGCCTGGATCGAGCCGACGCTCACGATCGGCCGCGACTGGGTGATCGCCTTCCAGTACGATTTCGCCGACCCGATGCTGCCGATCAACGACGCGCTGGTCGCCTGGAAGGGGCTCCCGGACACGATCCTGACGCTCGGCAACATGAAGGAGCCCTTCAGCCTGGAATGGCTGCAGAGCAACAACGACACGCTGTTCGCCGAGCGCTCGGTGGCCAACGCCCTCGTGCCGGAGCGCCGGTTCGGCTTCGCGGCCGGACATCACGGGAAGAACTGGACCGCGGTGGCCGGCGTGTTCGGCAACGCCGCCAGCAGCGGCATCGACGGGGACGGCGTCGCGGTGGCGGCCCGCGCCACCGTCGCGCCGATCATGGAAGGCGACGAGACCCTGCATCTCGGCCTCGCCGGGGTCTTCCGCAGCCGGTCCCGGTCGGACGGGGCCTTCAGCTTCTCCAGCCCCGCCGGCGCCTTCCTGTTCGACCGCCCCCTGGTGGATACCGGCGACCTCCCCGACGCCGCCAGCGTGTCGCGCCTCGGCGCCGAGCTGGCCTATCGCCGCGGCCCGTTCCTGCTGCAGGCCGAGTACATCCGGGCCGCGTTGCAGCCGTTCCGCGGTCCCGGCCAGCCCGGCACCGCGCTCGATTTCCAGGGCGGCTACGTCGAGGCGGCCCTGGTGCTCAACGGCGAGGGCCGCGCCTACGCGCTGACGCCGCAGAGCGGCACCACCTACGCGACCTTCCGGGGCGTGACGGTTCCGGAGGCGCAGCGGCTCTCCCGGGGCGGGATCGGCGTGTTCGAGCTGGCGGTGCGCTACAGCGCCGTCGACCTGGACGCCCGGGGCTTCCGCGGGGGCATGGAGCAGGACGTGACTCTCGGTCTGAGCTGGTATCCCGAGCCCAACCTCCGGTTGATCGGGAACGTCGTGCACGGGCGCGTGCAGCCGGGGGTGGCCCAGGCCGAGACGCTGGGCACCCGCCAGTTCACGGTCGACACGGTGATCGCGCGCCTGCAGATCTACTGGTGACGGGGTAGGCCGGGCCGGCAGCGTGCCCGGGCGCGGCCCCTCACACGGGCCCTCACACGGCCCCTTACACGGCTCTGCGCAGGACCGACCGGAACGGGCGCCGCTCCGGCTCCGGCGGGGGCGTCGGCTCCTCGGCGGGCGGGGTCGCCAGGACCTCCGCGCGCACCGGGCGCGGGGCCGCGAAGGCCGTCCCCTGCGCGAACGGCACGTCGAGGTCGATCAGGTCCGGGACGTCGGCCTCGTCGGCGACGCCCGTGGCGACGACGCGGATCCCGGCCCGGGCCAGGGCCGGCGCGGTGTCCTCCAGGGCGATGTCCGACAGGCTGCCGCGGCCCGCGCCGGGCCGGAGCAGCATCTCCGCCGGCACCTTGACCTGCCCGATGCCGAGCGCCGCGAGTTCGGCCGCGTCGAAGCGGAGGTCGTCCGGGCGGTCGAGGCTGAACCCGATCCGGCCCTGCAGGGGCGCGAGCAGGCCCCGCTGGCCGGCATCGAGACGGCGCCAGCTCTCCTGCGGCAGCGCGATGGTCAGGCCGGCCAGGGCCGGGTCGTCGGCGGCCGTGCGGGCCAGCTCGCGCAGGAGGCCGGGCTCGAACAGCGACAGCGGCGACAGCCCGTAGGTCAGCAGGGTCTCGCTGCCGCGCCGGGCGAGGTGGCGCGCCACGATCGTGGCCCGCTGCAGCATGCGGCGGTCGAGCTCGGTGGTGCGCCCGTAGCGCTCCAGCACCGGCAGGAAGATGTCGGGCTCGGCCGGCGGCGCGCCGGGGGCGCCGATCCGCAGCCGGGCCAGCGCCTCGTAGGCCACCACTTTGCGCTGCGGCAGGGTGACCACCGGCTGCAGGTGGATCTCCAGACCGTCCCCCTCGAAGGCCGCGACGATCGCGCCCTCGTCCGCGGGGGGAATGGCGGGGCGGGGCGGGATCGGCCGCGGCGGAATCGGCCGCGCCGGTACGGACGGGGCCGGGGCGAGCTGAGGCCGGGGCGGGACTTGCTCGAGCGGGGCGGCCTGAACCTGCGGAGGCGGTTCCGGCACGGGCTGAGACGACGGGGCCGTCGCGGGATCCGGAAGGGCTGCGCCGGGCACCGCGGGCAGCGGCCGGGGCGCCTCGGCGGATGCGATCGCGGGCCCGATCGCGGGCCTGATCTCGGGCGCGATCTCCGGCCTGGCCTTGAGGCCCGCGATCTCGGCATCCTGGGCGCTCACGACCGTGGTGAGGTCGCGGACGATCCCGCTGAGGAGCCCGAACTCGACGGTCAGTTCCTCGATCTGGGCGCGCAGGGCGGCCTCGGCGGTCTCGGGCCGCGGCTGGGCCGCCGCGGTCGCGGCCGCCGTCTCGACCTTGAGCAGGCGCCGGGACAGCAGATCGACCTCGCCGGACAGCTTCTCGCAGCGCGCCTTGAGGGTGGCGATACGGGTCAGGGCGAGACCGCCCGCGAGGGCGGCCGCGGCGCCGAGCGTCAGGGCACTCCAGAGCGGCAGGAACACCGCGAGCGGCCCGAGAACGACGAGCCCGAGAAGGCCGACCGTCAGCAGCCCCGCGTACCGGCCGAGGACCGGGACCATCGTCTGAACACCTGCCGGGAACGCGCGCCGGTCGCCGGGGGACATCCCGAGCGATCCCCACCGGGCGCGAACCGAATCGCAGGATCATTGGCCGCCTGCACCCCGCCCGGCAAGGCTCGGGGACCGCGATGGCGCGCCGCCGCCTGTTAATTCCGGGCGGTGTGACGCCCGCGCCCGCTGGAACGTTGCGGATTCATCACGGCGGACCCGATTGCGGGGCGATCCGGGGAGGGTTGCGCGGCTTGCGAATGCGGACGGGATGAAAAAGGATCATAAAGCGTGGCCATGACGCCCGCCCCCCCGCGTACTCCCCGATTTCGCGCCGTTCTCGGCGCCGGCGCGCTCCTCGCGACCCTCGGCACGACGGCGCCGCGGGCCGCGGATCTCGGCGCGGATCTCGGCGCGGATCTTCCGCGCACCACGCCGACCTTCGCGATGGTCGATCCCAACACTTGGATCGTCACGCTGAGCGGCTCGATCCAGGCCGTGCCGCGCTATCCGGGCGCGAGCGACTACACGGCCGTCGGCTACCCGTCGATCGACATCCGCCGGGTCGGCGAGCCGCGCCGCTTCTCGACGCCGGATGACGGGTTCAGCTTCTCGCTCTTCGACACCGAGTCGTTCCGCATCGGCCCGACCGCGCGCTTCGTGCCGGGGCGCTACTACGGCGACGACCGGCGCCACCTGTACGGTTTCCGCGACGCCCGCTTCGCCGTGGAGCCCGGCGTGTTCGCGGAGTTCTACCCGGTCTCGTTCATCCGGACCCGCGTCGAGCTGCGCCAGGGCGTCTACGGGCACCACGGGACGGTCGGCTCGGTGGCGGCCGACTACCTGATCCCGGCGGAGAAGTTCCTGTTCTCCATCGGGCCGCGCCTCAATGTCGGCGATGCCAGCTACGCCCGGAAATACTTCGGCGTCTCGCCGATCGAGGCGGCGCTGAACGGGCGCGTCACCCCCTACGATCCGCGCAGCTTCTACTCGGCCGGCGTGCTCGGCGGCGTGACCTACACGCAGAGCGAGACCTGGGCCTATACGGCCTATGCCGGCTACACCCGGATCCTGGGCGCCTCCGGCAACAGCCCGCTGGTGCGGCGCCCGTTCGGCAACCCCAACCAGTATCAGTTCGGCCTGCGCATCGATTACGCCTTCCGCATGCCGGCGCTGTTCTGAGCCGGCACCCGGCTTGCGCCGGCCCCGCCGGGCCCCGACATCCCGGGGAGGCGGTTATGGAGGCCCCGATGGACGAGACGCGCGCCGACCTGCTGATGCGGGTCGAGGGCATGACCTGCGACGGCTGCGCCGCCGCGGTGACCCGCACGGTGAAACGGATCGATCCCGCGGCCGACGTGCAGGTCGACCGGGACGCCGCGCGCGTGGCGATCCGCACGGACGCGCAGGCGCTGACCATCGCCGAGGCCCTGACCAAGGCCGGCTACACCGCGACGGCCATGACCGGCTAAGCCGGCTCGGCGTCCCGCGTTCGCGGGCCGCACCGTGCGGCCGTCCGCGCGCGCGGTGCGGTCATCCCGGCCGGCGCGACGCTCGGCCGGGAAGCCTTGCGGGCAGCCTGGCCCGAGACGACGCGCCCCCGGGAATCCCTCTCAGGAGCGGCTCAGGAACATCCCGGTCAGGAGCAGGGCGAAGCCCGCGAGGCCGAACAGGCCTTCCTTGCGCCGGGTGCGGTCGAGGAAATGGGCGGCGGCGCCGGCCGCGCAACAGGCGGCGCCCAGGCCGATTGTCAGCGACGACATCTCGAGTCTCCTCCTCGCGCGTCGCTCGGCGGCGCGGCGAAAATGGTCCCTCTCGTGGGCCTGCCGGACGGCGTTGTCCGCACAGGATCGCGTCACGGCGCAAGATTTGCACGGTCCGCAGCGACTGACAAGGCGCGACGCCCAAGTCCTCGCGGGCTCCGCGACAGCAACGCGCGCGGGAACGACAGATCTTCGCGCGCCGGGCGTTCTGAATACCGCATTCAGAGGATGCGCCGGCGGAGGGGGCGTCGTGCCGGCGGGCGGGACGCGTTGACCGGCGCGCCCGCGCGCGCTTAGACCTCCCGGCAGATCCGCCGGTCCCGCGCCCACCCGCCGTGCACGGCCCGGGGCGCTCCTCGCACCCGCGGCGGGATGTCCGCGAAAGGCTGCTCGGTACCCGATGCTCACCCCCTCCTCCGCCCGGTTCGACGTCGCGGTCGTCGGTGGCGGCCATGCCGGCGTCGAGGCCGCCGCCGCCGCGGCGCGCTGCGGCGCGCGCACCGCGCTGGTCACCCACGATCCGGCGACGATCGGGGCGATGTCCTGCAACCCGGCGATCGGCGGCCTCGGCAAGGGCCACCTCGTCCGCGAGGTCGATGCCCTGGACGGGCTGATGGGCCGGGTCGCCGACGCGGCCGGCATCCAGTTCCGCCTGCTCAACCGCCGCAAGGGACCGGCGGTGCGCGGCCCCCGGACCCAGGCCGACCGCAAGCTCTACGCGGCCGCCATGCAGGCGGCCGTGGCCGCGACCGAGGGGCTGACGGTCGTCGCCGGCGCCTGCGAGAACCTGGCCTTCGACGCCGAGGGCCGCCTCCGCGGCCTCGTCCTGGCCGACGGCCGGACCCTCGCCTGCGGCGCGGTGGTGCTGACCACCGGCACCTTCCTGCGCGGCCTGATCCATATCGGCGAGCGGCAGATCCCGGCGGGCCGCGTCGGCGAGGCGCCGGCGGTCGGTCTGGCGCGGACGCTCGACCGGATCGGCCTCCGCCTCGGGCGCCTGAAGACCGGCACGCCCCCGCGCCTCGACGGGCGGACCATCGACTGGTCCGGCCTGGAGATGCAGGAGGCCGACGCCGAGCCGGTGCCGTTCTCGACGCTGACCGAGCGGATCACGACGCCGCAGATCCGCTGCGGCATCACCCGGACGAGCCGGGCCGTCCACGACCTGATCCGCGCCAACCTGCACCGCTCGCCGATGTATTCCGGCGGCATCGCCAGCCGGGGCCCGCGCTACTGCCCGTCGATCGAGGACAAGGTCGTGCGCTTCGGCGACCGCGAGGGCCACCAGATCTTCCTGGAGCCCGAGGGTCTCGACGACCCGACGATCTACCCGAACGGCATCTCCACGGCGCTGCCCGAAGAGGTGCAGCACGACCTCGTCCGCCTGATTCCCGGGCTGGAGCGGGCCGCGATCCTGCGGCCGGGCTACGCCATCGAGTACGATTACGTCGACCCCCGGGAGCTCGACGTCGGCCTCCAGGTGAAGAGCCTGCCGGGCCTGTTCCTGGCCGGCCAGATCAACGGCACCACCGGCTACGAGGAGGCCGCCGGCCAGGGGTTGGTGGCCGGCCTCAACGCCGCACGGCACGCGGGCGGCCTCGGCATCGCGGGCTTCGACCGGGCCGAGTCGTATCTCGGCGTGATGATCGACGACCTCGTGACCCAGGGAGTCAGCGAGCCGTACCGGATGTTCACCTCGCGCTCGGAGTACCGGCTGTCCCTGCGGGTCGACAACGCCGACGCCCGGCTGACGCCGCGCGGGATCGCGCTGGGCTGCGTCGGGGGAGACCGGGCGGCCCATTTCGCGGCCGGGCAGGCGGCCCTCCACGCGGCGCGCGCCCGCCTCGACGCGGTGAGCCTGACGCCGAGCCAGGCCGCGGCCCACGGGATCGTCCTGAACCGCGACGGCATCCGCCGCACCGGCTTCCAGCTCCTCGCCTACCCGGAGATCGGCTGGTCCGACCTGGCGGCGGTGTGGCCGGACCTCGCCGAAGTCGCCCCGCGGATCGCCGACCGGATGAAGACCGACGCGACCTACGCGGTCTATCTCGACCGGCAGGACGCCGACATCGCGGCCTTCCGCCGGGACGAGGCCGTGCGCCTGCCGGCGGGGCTGGACTACGCGGCGATCAGCGGCCTCTCGAACGAGATGCGGGTCAAGCTCGAGACCGTGCGCCCCGGGACCCTCGGACAGGCGGCGCGGATCGAGGGCGTGACGCCGGCCGCCCTCACCCTGCTGGCCGCCCACGCGCGCCGCGGGGCGCGCGCCGCGTCGGCCCCCGCGGACCGGCTCCCGGCATGAGCGATCCGGATCGCGCCCGTATCCTGGCGGCGGCCGCTGTTTCACGTGAAACAGCGGAGCGGCTCGACCTCTACGTGGCGCAGCTGCGGCGCTGGCAGCCGATCAAGAACCTCGTCGGCCCCGCGACGCTGGCGGAGGTCTGGAGCCGTCACATCGACGACGCGCTGCAGCTCCTCGACCTCGCGCCGGAGGCCCGCACGTGGCTCGATCTCGGCTCCGGCGCGGGCATCCCGGGCCTGATCCTGGCCATCGCCGGACGGGAGCGCGGCGTCCGGGTCGACCTCGTCGAGAGCAACGCGCGCAAATGCGCGTTCCTCACCGAGACCGCCCGGCTCACCGGCGTGCCGGCCCGGGTGCGCAACGCTCGCATCGAGGCGGTGATCGGCGAGTACGTCGGGACCGACGTGGTCTGCGCCCGCGCCCTCGCCCCGATGACCCAGCTCCTCGCCTGGACGGAGCCTCTGTTGAAAACGGGCACCACCGGCCTGTTTCCGAAGGGGCGGGACGTACAAGCCGAATTGACCCAGGCCGGCGCGCAGTGGAGAGTCGTTAACGACCTCGTGCCGAGCCGGACCGATTCCGAAGCCCGGATCGTGCGCGTCACTGCCCTCGCCGCCCCGAGCCACCGATGAGCGAAGCGATCCTCGGCGACCCCGCCGACAGGTCCATGGATTCATCCATGCGACGCCCTCTGCGCGTTCTGGCGCTCGCCAACCAGAAGGGCGGCGTCGGCAAGACCACGACGGCGATCAACCTCGGCACCGCCCTGGCGGCGATCGGCGAGGACGTGCTGGTCATCGATCTCGATCCGCAGGGCAACGCCTCCACGGGTCTCGGGATCGACCGCGCCAAGCGCCGGGTCTCGACCTACGAGGTCATGGCCGGCGAGGCCTCGCTGGCGCAGGCCGTTGTCCCCACCGCCGTGCCGCGACTGTCGCTGGCGCCCTCGACCATGGACCTCCTCGGCCTGGAGCTGGAGCTGGCCACCCTCCCCGACCGGGCGCACCGGCTGCGCGGCGTCCTGAAGAGCCTGACCCAGGCACCGAGCCTCAGCCGGATCAGCTACGTGCTGATCGACTGCCCGCCCTCGCTCAACCTGCTGACCATCAACGCGCTGGCGGCCGCCGACGCGGTGCTGGTGCCGCTGCAGTGCGAGTTCTTTGCCCTGGAGGGCCTCAGCCAGCTGCTGCGCACCGTCGAGCAGGTCCGCGGCGCCCTGAACCCGAAGCTGACGATCCAGGGCATCGTGCTGACGATGTTCGACCCGCGCAACAACCTCTCCGCCCAGGTCGTGGCGGACGTGCGCGGCTTCATGGGCGACAAGGTCTACGAGACCGTGATCCCCCGCAACGTCCGGATCTCCGAGGCGCCCTCGCACGGGAAGCCGGCGCTGCTGTACGACCTGAAATGCGCCGGCAGTCAGGCCTACCTGCGCCTCGCCTCGGAGGTGATCCAGCGCGAGGGCCGGGTTCCGGCCGCGGCCTGACGGGTTTGAGTCCCCCTCCCGGTTCGAGGGGCGAGTGTGGAGCGTGACACGGGTGGCGATCATGGCGGAGGAGGGGGCGAAGCCTCGACTGGGGCGCGGGCTCGCGGCGCTGATCGGTGACTTCAACGAGGCCGGCAAGGCCTCGGCCAAGGCCGAGGAGCAGCGCCGGGTCCCGATCGAGTTCCTGCGCGCCAACCCGCGCAACCCGCGCCGGAGCTTCGCCGAGACGGAGCTGTCCGAGCTGGCGGCCTCGATCGGCCAGCGGGGCATCATCCAGCCGATCGTGGTCCGCCCGATCGGCGACGTGCCCGGGACCTTCGAGATCGTGGCCGGCGAGCGGCGCTGGCGGGCCGCCCAGCGCGCCGGCCTCGACGAGGTGCCGGTGGTGGTGGTCGAGATCGACGACCGCGGCTCCCTGGAATTCGCCATCCTGGAGAACGTCCAGCGCACCGACCTCAACGCGATCGAGGAGGCGTCCGGCTACGAGCGCCTGATGAAGGATTTCTCGTACACCCAGAAGGAGCTGGCCGAGATCCTCGGCAAGAGCCGCAGCCACCTCGCCAACACGCTCCGGCTGCTCAACCTGCCGCTGTCCGTGCAGGAGCGGGTCACCGCGGGCGAGCTGACCGCCGGCCACGCCCGCGCGCTGCTGGCCGTGCGCGATCCGGAGGCGACGGCGCGGCGCGTCGTGGCCGAGAGCCTGTCGGTCCGGGACGTGGAGGCGATCGCCTCCGCGGAGGCCGCCCCGGCCGAGACGCCCCGCCCCGGGCGCCCGCGCCTCTCGGCCGAGCGCCCCGCGACGGTGCGCGACCTGGAACTGCGGATTCACCGGGCCCTCGGTGTCCCGGTCTCCTACAAGCCCAAGGACGCCGATTCGGGCGAGATCCGCATCCGCTACGAGACCCAGGACGAGCTGCAGGCCCTGCTCAACCGGTTCAAGGTCTCGGACGCCTGAGGAACGTCCCGGCCGGCCCCGCCTCAGCGGGTCTGGCACGAGGGCGGGCAGCAGGCCGCGTCCCGCGGTGGCAGAGGGCGTGGTGTCTCGCTCGGGTCAGGCGGTCCGGGCCGGGCGATAGAGCGCCGCCATCGCGCGTCCGTGTCCGCGTCGGTTCGTGCCGCGGCCGTCTCGCATGCGGACCTCTCCGGTCGGGACCGTCGCGCCGTACCCCCCTCTCCCGTGCGGTAGCGGGAATCCGCGCCGCGGACGGCGCGGCCTCAGCGGCGCCGCCGCGCTCCCGCCTCCGCGACCCGCAGGAGGGCCGCTGAGGCCAGCGCGTGGGCCAGGTCGGGCTCGGCCCGCCGGCAGGCCAGGACGGCCTCCTGCAGGGCCGCCACGGCCTGCCGGAGGGTCCCGGGCGGCCACGCGCCGAGCTGGCCCTCGATGCTGGCCCTGCGCTTGAAATGCAGGCCCCGCCACGTCGCCACCATCGCGGCGGGCGTCTTGTCGGGATTGTCGAGCCGGGTGGTGAGCAGCGTCAGGGCGTGCCGCAGCGCCGAGCCCAGCACCACGCCCGGGTCGAGGCCCTCGTGCCGGAAGCGGCGGTAGTCGCGCTCCACCGCGTCGCGGCGGCCGTCGAAGGCGGCGTCGATCAGGGTGTTGAGCACGCTCGCGGCGACGTCGCTGGTCACGGCCTCCACGTGCTCGAGGGTCACGGTCCGGTCCCCCTCCCCCGCGGCGTAGAGGGCGAGCTTCTCGATCTCCATCAGGCTCGCCCGGCGGTCGCCGCCGAGGCTGCGGGCCAGGACCTCCCGGGCGGCGCGGTCGATCCGCAGGCTGCGCTCCTGGAGGGTGCGCTCGATCAGGTCCGAGAGGGTCCGCTCGTCGTCGGCGTAGCACGGGATCGCCAGCGCCTTCGGCGAGCGCTCGCAGAGGGTGCGGAGCGGGTTGTTCTTGGCGAGGTCGCCGGCCTCCACCACGATGCGGGCGTCGGCGACCGTCGCGCCCAGCACGGCCTCGACGGCCGGCGCGTAATTGCGGGTGCCGGGCCGGACCCAGATCGACCGCCGGCCGCCGAACAGCCCCAGGGTCCCGGCCTCGTCGCACAGCCGGCCCGGATCGGCCGCGAGGGCGTCGCCGTCGATCCGCACCAGCGCGAAGGGGTCGGCCGGGTCGGCGACGAAATCCTCGGCGAGCTTCCGGGCCCGCTCGGTCACCAGGCCGGTATCCGGCCCGAAGACCAGGATGACCGGGATGCGCGGATCGGGCCCGCGCCGGATCAGCCCCTCGATCTCGCCGGCCTTGACCGCCGTCACGTCGGATTACGGCTTCGTCGAGAGCACGGCCGCGAGGCGGCTCTTGATCTGGTCGGACAGCACGCTCGCCAGCCGGATCTCGGCGTCGCGCGCCGCCCGCTGGCTGGCGAAACGCTGGATCGAGCGGTCGTAGGTCGCGGTCGAGGTGGCGACGCCCTCGGTGTAGACCTTGGTGCCGCTCATGTCCTCGAGGCTGTACTTGATGTTGGCCACCAGGGTGCCGGCCTCGGCGCGGCCGGTGGTGGAGGAGACGATCGGGGTCTGCACGATCTCGGAGCCCGAGAGCTTCAGCCGGTAGCGCTTGGTCGCCGGGTGGCCGGACCCGTCGAGGTCGAAGACCAGCTCGCTGCGCAGGTAGTGGCCGAGGCGCTCCTGGCCCTGGGCCATCGCGACGTCGTCGACCTGGACCGAGGCGAGCAGGGCCTGGACGGATTCCCCCGAGGCGGTCGGCCCGTAGAGCGGCCGGAAGCAGGCCGAGAGGCTCAGCGCCAGGCCGGTCGCGCAGGCGAGGCGGGCGATCCGCCCCGCGATGGAAACTCCCGAACCCACCATCCGCCGTCGTTCCGCCCCTGCCTGTCGGATCGTTCTAGCGCGGACACGGCGTTCCGCGCCACGACGCTACGGGGCAAACGTTACGATTCCTCTGCGGCAAGAGCGTGGTCGCCCGGTTTCCGAATGTGCGGCCGCGGCCGTCCGGGGAGCCCGGGATCGACCGGGCCGCCTAGGCGATCGCCGCGAGGTAGGCCGAGACCGTCACGACGGCCAGCACGGTCGAGACCAGCACCACGGTGGCGGTCAGGTCGGCCTCGCGCCGGTAGAACTCCGCCAGCATGAACGGCCCGGTGCCGGTGGGGAGGGCGGCCATGAGCACCGCGGTGTGCAGCAGGAGCGGGGGCAGGTCGAACAGGTAGCGGCCGAGGCCGTAGGCCAGGAGCGGGTGGAGCACCAGCTTGAGGCCGACGAGCAGCGCGGCAATGCGCCCCTGCCCGCCCCCGGTCTGGCGGGGCTGGGCCAGGAACAGGCCGAGCGCCACCAGGGCGCAGGGCGCCGCCGCGCCGCCGAGGAGCTTCAGGAACGTGGCCACCGCGTCCGGCACGGCGAGGCCGGCGCTCGGCACCAGCGCGCCCAGCGCCGGTGCCACCAGCAGCGGGTTGCGCACCAGCGAGCGGCCGACCGTCCACCAGACGGGCCGTCGGGCCCCCCCGCCCCTCCCCGACGCGACCGCCTCGCGCCGCAGCCCGGTCTCGATGAGCACGATCGCCACCGCGAAGACGCCGCAGACCGTGAGGATCGCCGCCACCGTGGTGGGCGCGAGCGCCTCCGGGCCGAAGGCGACGAGCGCCAGCGGGAAGCCCATGAAGCCGGTATTGGCGTAGCCGGCGTTGAGCCCGTCGACCGCGGCGTCGGCCAGCGGCCGCCCCGCAGCGCCCCGGATCAGCACGGCGAGGGCGAAGATCGCGAGGCTGCTGAGTCCGAAGGCGCCGATGAAGCCGGGCTTCCAGATGGCGCTCCAGTGGGCGTGCGCGGTCACGTCGAACAGCAGCGCCGGCAGGGCCAGGAAGACCACGAACCGGTTGAGTTCGGTGGTGGCGGCGGCCCCGAGCACGCCGACGCGCCGGGCCAGCCAGCCGGCGAAGATCAGCGCGAAGATCGGCAGCACGACCAGCAGGGTCGAGAGCATGGCGGGTCCGGGTCGGAGGTCGGTGCTCCGGCCTTAGGACGGTTTCCGATCCCGGCTCCAGTGCCGGGGGCGGGGACCTGCCATGCCGCGGCCCCCGCTCCCGGACACTACCAGCGGTAGATCAGGCTGCCGATGACCGTCGCGGGCGCGCCGCGATAGCAGAACCCGGCCTGGCAGGTCGTGTAGCTGCGGTCGAAGATGTTCGACGCGTTGATCTGCGCGCGGAAGCCCCGGTACTTCGGGTCGAGGGCCGCGAAATCGTAGGCGACCAGCGCGTCGAACAGGGTCACGGTCGGGTTGCGGACGGTGTTCTCGTCGTCGGCGAAGCTCGTCCCGGCATAGCGGAGGCCGCCGCCCAGCTGCAGGCCGGCCAGCGGTGAGCCGGGCCCGAACTGATAGGTCCCGAAGGCGGTGAAGCTGTCGCCCGGGATCCCCGAGAGGGCGTTGCCGTCGATCGGCCGCCCAGTGATCAGGGAGGTCTGGCGCAGATAGCGAAGGTTGAGGTGGGTGTAGGACAGCGTCAGGTTGGTTCCCGGCGCGAAGTTCGCCGTCAACTCGGCCTCGAACCCTTTCGACTCGACCGAACCGGTCGCGACCTGATTGGCGATGTTGTTCGGATCCTGCCGCAGGAGCGACGATTGCACGATGTCGAATCCCGAGAACGACGTCGTGATGTTGGTGTTCGGGATGGCCGCCTTCACGCCGGCCTCGATCTGGTCGCCGGTCGCGGCCTTGAACGGGTTCCCGTTCACGTCGACGCCGACCTGCGGCGTGAAGGTCGTGGCGTAGCTGGCGTAGGGCACCAGGAAGTCGGTGAGCAGGTAATTCAGGCCGATGCGGCCCGAGAAGGCCCGATCGGTCTGGTCGGCAGCCGTGCCGGCCGTCCGGTCGCTCGTGTTCTGGAAGACCCAGTCGTGCCGGCCGGTGAGGGTCAGCACGAAGCGCCCGAGCTTGGCCTGATCCTGCAAGTAGGCGCCGATCTGATCCTGCGCCTGACTCTGGAAGTTCGTGTAGCGCGGCCGGGCGATGACCTGCTGCCCGTAGTTCAAGGTCAGGAGGTTGAGGTCCGGCGCGGCCCCGAAACCGAAGGCGCGCGTGTAGTCGTAATGGGCGTAATCGACCCCGCCGATCAGGGTGTGCTGGATCGGACCGGTGGTGAAGCGGCCCTCGAGCTGGTTGTCGAGGGAGATCTGGCCCAGCGTGTCCAGGTAGGCGCCGGCCGTCCGCGCGCCCAGCGTTCGGGCCGGGTTCAGCCCCGTGATCGACGTGTAATCGTAATCCGCGCGGACGTCGTAGTAGCGAAAGTTCTGGCGAAAGATCAGATCCGGCGAGAATCTGTGCTCGAAGGCGTAGCCGACGCGATATTGCTGCTGCTTGTACTGATTGAGCGCCGGATCGCCGGAGTAGAAGTTGGTCACCCGGAAGCCCGGATCGTTGTAGAAGAAGGACGTTCCCGGCAGGCGCGATTCGAAATATTCGCTGAGGAACGTGAAGCTGGTGTCGGAATCCGGGCGCCACGTGAAGGACGGGGCGATGAAGGTGCGGTCGTCGTCTCCGCCGGGCAGGTAGGTGTTGGACTGGCGCTTCACGCCGGTCACGCGGTAGGCCATCGTCCCGTCGGTGCCCGCCACCGGGCCGCCGATGTCGAAATTGCCCTGGAAGCGGTCGTAGTTGCCGGCCTGAAACTGCACCTCTCCGAAGGGTACGAAGACCGGGCGCTTCGAGGTCGAGTCGACGATGCCGCCGGGCGAGCCGAGACCGTAGAGGCCCGAGGCCGGCCCCCTCAGAATGGTGACCGCGTCCAGCCCGTAGGGCTCGCTGCGCGGGATCGTCAGGCCGACGGCATTGAGGCGCAGGCCGTCGCGGAAGATGCCGTTGTAGGTCGCGCTGAAGCCGCGGATGTAGAAGGCATCGTAGCGGGGATCGAAGCCGAACACGCTGCTCGACACGCCCGGCGTGTAGGCGATCGCCTGGGCCAGATCCTGCACGTTGCGGTCGTTGAGCTGCTCGCGGGTGACCACGGAGACCGATTGCGGGGTCTCGAGCAGGGGCGTGTTGGTCTTGGTCGCCGCGGGACTCACGCGCGCCACGTAGCCGGTGACGCCGGAGGGACCGCCGCCGCCGCCGCTGGTGGCCGCGCCGCCGCCGTCGCCGCGGCTGACATTGCCGCCGCCGCCGACACCGCCCGTCGGGGCCGCGGCGGCCGGGCGGGCGGCCTCCACTGAGATCTCGTCGAGCTGGACGGCGGCGCCCTGCGCGGCGGCCGCCGGGACGAGGGCGACGGTGGTCAGAGCGGTGGTCAGAGCGGTGGTGGCGAGGAGCAGACCGGACGGAGCGGAACGAAACGACATCGGGGACCCACGAACGCGCCTCTACACGGCGCCCGGGGCCCACGTACCATCGATCACGGCCGCTCGATCAAGCCGAAAACGTGTTGTGAATCACACACTTAGAAGCTTTCAAATCTATATCGATTCAAGCCTAGAACTCCAGCGGCGGCTCCCGCAGGGCGGTCGCCTCCCGGGTGCAGGCGGCCTGATCGGGAACCGTCCCGGGACTGGCGAGGGCGCCGCGAAGCTCGGCGCGAGCCTTGTCGAGATCGGCGCGGAAGGACGCGTCGCCCATCAGGGCGGCGAAGACCGCCGTGCCGGTCAGGCGTCCCGCGGCCACGTCGCTGAGCCAGTGCACGCCGCAGACGATCCGGCTCTCGCCGTAGGCCCGGCCGCGGGCCAGGATCCGGGTCGCCTTCTCGGGCACCAGGGACGCGAGGATCAGCGCGTAGGCCCAGCCCTGCGTGGCGTGGCCCGACGGGTAGCTGAAGCTGTCGGCCAGGGCCTGACTGCGCTGCACGCAGATCGGCGCCTCGTTGCCGACGAACGGGCGGAGGCGCCGGTAATGGACCTTGGGTCCGCGCGTCGCCCGGGCGAGATCCAGGCGGGCGCGCTCCAGGAGGTTGATCACCGCCGGCACCCGCGCCTGATCGATCCGGGTGCCGAGCACGCAGGCGAAGTTCTCCAGGACGGCGGCGGCGCCCTCGGACACGTCGTTGGCGGCCAGCTCCCAGCGGGGCGACCCCTTGAGGGCGCGAGTGCTGTTGAAGGCCGCGCGGTCGGCCTTGTCGAGGGGCGCGTCGTGGGCCGGCGGGGAGGGCAGGAACTGGACGGCGTCCGGCACCGCCCCGTCGGCCAGGTAGGGCTTCACGGCCGGCTTGCCGGGCTTCAGCGTGTCGGCGCCGAGGGACGGGGCCGCGGGTGTTGCCGGTGGGGCCGCGAGGGCCGGGCGGGGGGAATCCTCGGCGCGGGCCGCGACGGCCAGGAGGAGGGCGAGGGCGGCCGGGGCGAGGAGGGGCAGGGACGGCGTGCGCAGCATCGGATCCGGGACTCTCTCGGATGGAATCTGCGGGGCGCGCCCGCTGCCGGAGGAACGGCTCAGCCGGCCCGTTCAGTCCCTGCACAGGCACACACGCCTGTCCAGGGCGGGGCGGCGGCGATCCGGGCCGCTTGTCACGCGCGCCGCGCTCACGCCGCCCGGATCGCGGCGGCCACGGCGTCCGGATGTTCCTCGTGCGCGCTCAGGGCGCCGGGGATCGGGGCGCCGGTCACGCGGCCGCCGGCGACGAGGGCGTCCATCTCGGCGCCCGAGCGCCGCGGGGCGCCCGCGGGGCGCAGCACCAGGGTCGGCGGCAGGCCGTCGCCGAACAGGGCCAGGAAGGCGTCGCGGCTGCCCACCGGGTCGAGGCCGCCGGTGACGAACGCGGCGGTGCCGAAGCGGCCGTTGCGCTGGCGGGTGATGGCGTGCTTGTCGCGGATCACCGCCGGGGTGACCCGGGCCGCGTCGGCGTAGACGTGGGCGCGCATCATCCGGCCGATGATCGGCGGGCTGATGTTGATCCGGTAGAGCGCCTCGCCGAGGACCGGGGCCTCGACGGCCCGGCGGATGCGCGGGAACCAGTGCGCCCGCCCCGGCATCGCGGTGGGCAGCGGCCCCCGCCAGGTCGGCGCCACCAGGACCAGCCGCCCGAAGGCCCCTGGGTGGCGCCGCGCCGCCGCCACGAGGTAGCCGGCGGCGTGGCCGGCCGCGACGCCGAGGGCGTAGGGTCCGGGCGCGGCGGCCAGCAGGGCGTCCAGGAAGGCGTGGAAGGTCGCCGGGGCGAGGGGGACCCGCGCCCGCGGCCGGGCGCCGAAGCCCGGCCAGTCGGGGACGAGGCAGCGGTACTCCGTCCCGAGCAGGCCGGCGAGGCCGCGCATCTCGGCCCGCGCCGAGATGGTCGACAGGGCCGGGAGCAGGAGCGCGTCCGGCCCCGCCCCGATCCGGTCGCAGGGGGTCGGCACCGTCCGGCCCGCCACCGTCAGGGTCAGCTCGGACGTCTCCATCGCGCTCCCGCCAGGTCCCGGATGAATCAGGTGCGCAGCAGCTCGTTGATGGCGGTCTTGGACCGCGTGCCGGCATCGACGCGCTTGACGATCACCGCGCAGTAGAGCCCCGGGCCCGGCGTGCCGTCCGGCAGCGCCTTGCCGGGCATCGTGCCCGAGACGACCACCGAGTAGGGCGGCACCCGGCCATACATGACCTCGCCGGTGGTCCGGTCGACGATCTTGGTGGAGGCGCCGATATAGACGCCCATGGACAGGACGCTGCCCTGGCCGACGATGACGCCCTCCGCCACCTCGGCGCGGGCGCCGATGAAGCAATCGTCCTCGATGATCACCGGGTTGGCCTGGAGCGGCTCCAGGACGCCCGCGATGCCGGCGCCGCCCGAGATGTGGCAGTTCTTCCCGACCTGCGCGCAGGAGCCGATCGTCACCCAGGTGTCGACCATCGTGCCCTCGCCGACATGGGCGCCGAGATTGACGAAGCTCGGCATCAGCACGGCGCCGGGAGCGATGTAGGAGCCCCGGCGGACGAAGCAGCCCGGCACGGCGCGCAGGCCCGCGGCGCGGAACTCGGCCTCGCCCCAGCCGGCGAATTTCGACGCGACCTTGTCCCACCAGGGCGCGCCGCCGGGGCCGCCCTCGATCGTCGCCATGTCGTTGAGGCGGAAGGAGAGCAGCACCGCCTTCTTCAGCCACTGGTTCACCACCCAGTCGTGGTTGCCGGACTTCTCGGCGACGCGGGCCTTACCCGAATCGAGCAGATCCAGGGCCGCCTCGACCGCCTCGCGCACCGCGCCCCGCGTGGCGGTCGACACGTTGGCGCGGTCTTCCCAGGCGGCTTCGATGGTCTGGGCGAGATCGGAATGGGCGAGATCGGAGTGGGGCTTGCCGGCCTGGGACATGGGACGGGTCAGAACTCTTGCGGCGGGAGCCCGTGCTTACAAGCGGCCACCGGAGCTGTCACCTGAGGAGATGCCGTCGATGACCTCGAGCAGTTCGCGGACCTGATCGAGATCGGTCACCAGCCCGGCGAGGTCGTCCGCCAGGGTGTCGTGGACGGCCTGCGCGGCGGCGGGGAACTCCTCCAGC
Organism: Methylobacterium sp. A52T; assembly: GCF_053346095.1. Taxonomy (NCBI): domain Bacteria; kingdom Pseudomonadati; phylum Pseudomonadota; class Alphaproteobacteria; order Hyphomicrobiales; family Methylobacteriaceae; genus Methylobacterium; species Methylobacterium sp. A52T. The sequence goes on from NZ_JBKFBI010000009.1 coordinate 62,800, forward strand.
ACGCGGCGCATCAGCGTCGGCGTGATCCGCATCACCGCGGCGCTCCCCTCGGCCCGGGCCTCGGTCGGGCGCGTCCCGCGCACGAACAGCGCGAGCTGGCCGATCAGCGCCGAGCGCCCGGCCCGCACCGGCTCGGCCCCCGCGACCCGGGGCTCCAGCCGGACCGTGCCCGCCATCACCACGAAGCCGCCGTCGGCCGGGTCGCCGCGGGCGAAGAGCAGGTCGCCGTCCGCGAGGTCGCGCCGCTCGGCCGCGAAGGTCAGCAGGCGCAGGGCGTCCCGGTCGAGGAAGCCGAACAGCGGCGCGGCCGCGAGGATCGCGATATCGTCGTCGAGCCCCAAGAACGCCTCACCACCCTGCGCATACGCGAACCCGCCGGATCGCCTACACGTAAAGCTTCAATTCGTCAGGGCAGCAACTTGTATCCGCCGCCCTCGGTCACGAGGATCGCGGCGGTGGCGGGGTTCGGCTCGATCTTCTGGCGCAGCCGGTAGATATGCGTCTCCAGCGTGTGCGTGGTCACCTGGGCGTTGTAGCCCCAGACCTCGGCCAGCAGGGTGTCGCGGTTCACCACGGCCCGGCCCGCCCGGTAGAGGAAGCGCAGGATCGCGGTCTCCTTCTCGGTGAGCTTCAGCTTGGAGCCGCGCTCGCCGACGAGGAGCTTGGCCCCCGGGCGGAACGTGTAGGGTCCGATCTGGAACACCGCGTCCTCGGAGGCCTCGTGGCTGCGCAGGTGGGCGCGGATCCGGGCCAGCAGGATGCCGAACTTGAACGGCTTGGTGACGTAGTCGTTGGCGCCGGCCTCCAGCCCCTCGACGTGGTCCGCCTCGGAATCCTGGGCGGTCAGCATGATCACCGGGCCGCGGAAGCCGCCGGCGCGCATCCGGCGCACGGCCTCGCGCCCGTCGAGGTCGGGCAGGCCGACATCCATGACGGCGAGGTCGATCCGCTCCGCGGCGACCCGCCGGATCGCGTCGGTGGCGTTGGCCTCGGTGAAGACCGTGAACTCCTCGCAGAGATCGAGCTGCTCGGTCAGGGTATCGCGCAGGACCGCGTCGTCGTCGCAGATCAGCAGGCGGTAGACATTCGGCATCGTCCGGGCCCCAGTGCGTGCTGCGGGAGGGGCGAGGGCCGCCTGCCGGGTGCAGCATGCGATGATGTCAGATCTCGGCAGGATCGCGCGACGACCCTACCCAGGCTTGTGTTTCCGCATCCTTTCGCCGCCGTGACAAGCGCCCCGGCGAACGGGCTGCGGGATCGGGGGCGCGCCGCTCCGGGATCACGGCGGCGGTCCCCGCGGCGCGGCGGGGGGCTGGCGCGCTCCCGAATCCCGGCTCGGCGGCCCGGGTTCAACCGAGAGATAGAGCATCCTTTGTGGCCGGAAGTTGCCTTGCGCGCAATTTTTCACCGGTTCGAAGTACCGATCCCGGGCATAAGGCCCTGGGATCGGACGGATTGGGGCGGACGGATTGGGGAGGACGGATTGGGGAGGACGGAGATGCGGCGGCCGAGCAGGGGACACATCCGCCTGACCCTGGGGGAGATCCGCGTCCGCGCCCTCGTCGGGGACCGGCGGCGCGGGCAGCTCCTCGTCGGCCCGGCGGTGATTCCCTGCGCCCTCGGGGCGGGCGGGATCGTCGGCGACAAGCGCGAGGGCGACGGCGGCTCGCCGCGCGGGCGCTTCCGCCTGCGCGGCGGCGCGTACCGGCCCGATCACCTCGCGGTCCGGCCGCGCACGCTGCTGCCCCTGCGGGCGACCCGCCCCGACGACGGCTGGTGCGACGAGAGCCGGGACCGCCGCTACAACCGGCCGATCCGCCTGCCGGCCCCGGGGGTCAGCGCCGAATCGATGTGGCGGGGCGACGGACTCTACGACGTGGTGATCGACCTCGACTACAACCGCGCCCCGATCCGGAAGGGGCGGGGCTCGGCGATCTTCCTGCACATCGCCCGGGACGGCTACCGCCCCACGGAGGGCTGCGTCGCCCTGGCCCGGGCCGACCTCCTGCGCCTGCTCCGGCGCCTCGGGCCGCGGACGCACCTGCGGATCGGCTGAGGCCCGGGCCCAGCTTCAGGCCCGGGTCCAGGTCCGGCTTCAGGCCTTCCGGATCCGGGCCCCGAAGATCGCGGTCCCGACCCGGACATGTGTGGCGCCGAGCTGGATCGCCGCCGGGAAGTCCGCGCTCATGCCCATGGAGAGGATCGGCAGGTTGTGCTCGTGGGCGAGCCGGGCCAGCAGGGCGAAATGGGCCGAGGGCGGGTCGTCCGCGGGTGGGATGCACATCAGGCCCTGGATCGCCAGCCCGTGGGTCTCCCGGCACTCCGAGAGGAGGGTGGCGAGCTGGTCCGGGAGCACGCCGCCCTTCTGCGGCTCCGCGCCTGTATTGACCTGGATGAGCAGCTTCGGCGTCCGGCCGGACCGCTCGATCTCCTTGGCCAGGGCCGCCGCGAGCGACAGCCGGTCGAGGGAGTGGATCACGTCGAACAGCGCCACCGCCTCCCGGGCCTTGTTGGATTGCAGCGGCCCGACGAGGTGCAGTTCCACGTCCGGGAAGCGGTGGCGGAGGGCCGGCCACTTCGCGGTGGATTCCTGGACGTAGTTCTCGCCGAAGACGCGATGGCCGGCCTTCAGCGCCGGCAGGATGCCCTCGGCCGGGACGGTCTTGGAGACCGCCACGAGTTGCACCTCGGCCGGGTCGCGCTCCGAATCCTCGGCCGCGCGGGCGATGGCGGCGCGCACCTCGGCGAGACCGGCCGCGACATCGGCCTGACCGACGGGGAGCTTGTCGGTCCTCTGCCCCATCCCGTCGGTCGGCGGAGCATTCGTGCCGGTCGTCGCGTCGTCCATGGCGTGCCTGTCCTGTCGCTGCCGGGCGCCGGTCTGCGCGGTATGAGCCTCGGCGCGCGTCGTCGTCGCGCCCGATCCCCGCCGACCTATGCGTTCGCGCGCCCCGCGCAAGCCCGAATCGCGCGCCGCGTTGACCGGCTGCGGCGCAGATATGCTATCGCGGCGCGAACGTGCCGCGGTCATCCTTCGGAATGACCGACGAGCCCCTGACGCAGCCGGATCCATGACCGCCAGCACCGCCCCCCAGCCCGTCGAGCGCTACAACGCCAAGGATGCCGAGCCGCGCTGGCAGGAGGCCTGGGCCGAGAAGCGGCTGTTCGAGACCGACAATGCCGACGGCCGCCCGAAATACTACGTGCTCGAGATGTTCCCCTACCCGTCGGGGCGCATCCACATGGGCCACGTCCGCAACTACGCGATGGGCGACGTGGTCGCCCGCTACAAGCGCGCGCGCGGCTTCAACGTGCTGCACCCGATGGGCTGGGACGCCTTCGGCCTGCCGGCCGAGAACGCCGCCATGGAGCGCAAGGTCAACCCGCGGGACTGGACCTACGCCAACATCGCCTCGATGCGCGACCAGCTGAAGGCCATGGGCCTGTCGCTCGACTGGAGCCGGGAGATCGCGACCTGCGATCCCGACTACTACAAGCACCAGCAGCGCATGTTCCTCGACTTCCTGGGCAAGGGCCTCGTCACCCGCCGCACCGCCAAGGTCAACTGGGACCCGGTGGACCACACGGTGCTGGCCAACGAGCAGGTGATCGACGGCCGCGGCTGGCGCTCCGGTGCGCTGGTGGAGCAGCGCGAGCTGACCCAGTGGTTCTTCAAGATCACCGATTTCGCCGAGGATCTGCTGACCGCCCTCGACGGTCTGGACCGCTGGCCGGAGAAGGTCCGGCTGATGCAGAAGAACTGGATCGGCCGCTCGGAGGGCCTGGAGGTCCAGTTCGGCCTCGCCCGGCCGGTGACCGGCGCGCCCGAATCCGTGACCGTCTACACGACCCGGCCCGACACCCTGTTCGGCGCCAAGTTCCTGGCGATCGCCGCCGACCATCCCCTGGCCGCCGCTCTGGCCGAGGGACGGCCGGAGCTGCAGACCTTCATCGAGGAGTGCCGCCGCACCGGCACCGCCCAGGCCGCGATCGACACCGCCGAGAAGCACGGCTTCGACACCGGCCTGACCGTGCGCCATCCGCTCGACCCGTCCTGGGAGCTGCCGGTCTACGTCGCGAACTTCGTGCTCATGGAGTACGGCACCGGCGCGGTGTTCGGCTGCCCGGCGCACGACCAGCGCGACCTCGACTTCGCCAACAAGTACGGGCTCGGCAACACGCCGGTGGTCTGCCCGGAGGGGCAGGATCCGGCGACGTTCGTCATCACCGACACCGCCTATGTCGAGGACGGGCGGATGATCAACTCGCGCTTCCTCGACGGGATGAGCACCGGCGAGGCCTTCGAGGCCGTGGCGCGTCGCCTGGAAGGCGAGGGGGTCGCCAAGCGCAAGGTCCAGTTCCGCCTGCGCGACTGGGGCGTCTCCCGGCAGCGCTACTGGGGCTGCCCGATCCCGATCATCCACTGCGACAGCTGCGGCCCGGTCCCGGTGCCGGTGGCCGACCTGCCGGTGAGGCTGCCCGAGGAGGTGTCGTTCGACCAGCCCGGCAACCCGCTGGAGCGGGACGCGGCGTGGCGGAACGTGCCCTGCCCGCATTGCGGCGCCCCGGCCCGGCGCGAGACCGACACGATGGACACGTTCGTCGACTCGTCCTGGTACTACGCGCGCTTCACCGCGCCCTGGCTGGCGGACGCGCCCACCGACCGCGCCGTGGTCGATCGCTGGCTGGCGGTGGACCAGTATATCGGCGGCATCGAGCACGCGATCCTGCACCTGCTCTACGCCCGGTTCTTCATGCGGGCGATGCGCGAGACCGGCTGGGCCGGCGTGGCCGAGCCCTTCGCCGGCCTGTTCACGCAGGGCATGGTCGTCCACGAGACCTACAAGGACGCGGCCGGCGCCTGGCTGCCCCCGGCCGAGATCCGCTTCGCCACCGAGGAGGGCGAGCGCCGCGCGTTTCACGTGAAAACTCAGGCGCCGATCGCGATCGGCCCGATCGAGAAGATGTCGAAGTCGAAGAAGAACGTGGTCGACCCCGACGACATCATCGCGAGCTACGGGGCCGACACGGCGCGCTGGTTCATGCTGTCCGACTCGCCGCCCGAGCGCGACGTGATCTGGACCGAGGAGGGCGTGCAGGGCGCGGCCCGGTTCGTCCAGAAGGTTTGGCGCCTGGTCAACGCCGCCGGGCAGGCGGCGGGCGACGGCGCCGCGGACCTGACCCTGCGCAAGGCCGCCCACCGGGCGCTCGCCTCCGTGCAGGACGATATCGAGCGCCTGCGCTTCAACCGCTGCGTCGCCCACATCTACACCCTGGCCAACGCCCTGGAGGACGGCCTGCGCGGCCCGGTCTCGGGGCAGGCCGCCCAGGAGGCCGCCGGCATCCTGGTGCAGCTCATCGCCCCGATGATGCCGCACCTCGCCGAGGAGTGCTGGTCCGTCCTCGGCCGCGGCGGCCTCGTCGCCCAGGCGCCCTGGCCCGAGACCGAGGCGGGACTCCTCGTCGAGGACGAGATCACCCTGCCGGTCCAGATCAACGGCAAGAAGCGCGCGGACGTGACCGTGCCGCGGGACGCCGACGCCAAGGCCGTGGAGGCCGCGACCCTGGCGCTGGAGGCCGTCCAGAAGGTGCTGGAGGGCAAGGCGCCGCGGAAGGTGATCGTGGTGCCGGGGCGGATCGTGAACCTCGTGGTGTGATCCGACGTCCGGTTGATGGCATCGATCTGACCGTCTCTGCGAGCGGAGCGAAGCGACCCAGTTGCACGACGACCTCCGAGGTCGCGCTACCCTGGGTCACTTCGCTTCGCTCGTGATGACGGAGCGCGTGACGCCGGCCGAAAGATCTCACGCTCGGTGAAGGCGCCGCGCCCGGGGACAGGGTCGGCGATCCGGCTCGCCGCTCACGGCGCCGCCAGATCCGGATCCTGTCCGCTGGCCTCCAGGCCGCGCCGCACCAGCCCGTCCCGCTTCGCCCGCGCGACGAAATCCGCGAGATACGCGGCGCCGGCCGGATGCCCAACCGGCATTCCCATCGCCTGCGGGATCTCCATGAAGTGCCCCGGCAGCAGCCGCACCTCCGGGTGTGCCGCCGCGTAGGCGGCGAGGGGCTGATGCACGCCGGCCGCGACGTCGAGCCCGTCGCGGGCGAAGGCCGTGACCGCCTCGGCCGAGGTCGGCGCCCGCACCAGGGTCGCGTGCTGGAGCGCGCGGGTCAGGAACAGGTCGTAGGCGCTCCCGCGCCCCACCGAGACGCGCACGCCGTCGCGGTCCACCGCCTCCGGGGAGCGGATCGGCGAGGCGGCCGGCACGAGGTAGCTGCCGGCGATCAGCACGTAGGGCTCCGTGAAGGCGATCCCCTCCGCCCTCTTCGGGTCGATCGCCAGGAAGCAGATGTCCCAGGTCCCGGAGCCCGCCGAGCCCGAGACCGCGCCGGCTCCCGGGAAGGTCACGAACGCCACCGGCACGCCGAGCTGGGCCGCCAGCGCCCGCGCGAGGTCGACCGAGACCCCCGCGGGGCCGTCGGCGCCGCCCTGGGCCAGGACCGGGTTGCCGAGGTTGATCGCCGCCCGGAGCGTACCGGTGGGGGCGAGGTCGTGCAGGATCGCCGGATCGGGCGCCATCGGTTTCGTCTCCGCGTGGACGGCGGCGGGGAGGAGCAGGAGCAGGAGGGCCGCGCGGATCCGCATGAGAATCGCTCCGCCCTCAGGCGCGCCGCGCCGGCCCGGTCGACGCGGCGTCGCCGTTCCGGGCGGGACGGCGACGCCGGCGGGCCAGCATGTTGAGGCCCTCGACGCCGGCCGAGAAGGCCATCGCGGTGTAGATGTAGCCCTTCGGCACGTGCGCGCCGAACCCCTCGGCGATCAGCGTCATGCCGATCATGATCAGGAAGCCGAGGGCCAGCATCACCACGGTGGGGTTCCGAGCGATGAAGGCCGAGAGCGGCTCGGCGGCGACCAGCATCACCACCACGGCGACCACGACCGCCACCATCATCACCGGCACGTGCTCGGTCATGCCGACCGCGGTGATGATCGAGTCGATGGAGAAGACGAGGTCGAGGAGCAGGATCTGGCCGATCGCCGCGCCGAACCCGATCGCGCCCCCGGTCACTCCCGGGGTCTCGGGCTCAGGATCCACCGTGTGGTGGATCTCCTTGGTCGCCTTCCAGAGCAGGAACAGGCCGCCGCCGATCAGGATCATGTCGCGCCAGGAGAAGTCCTGGCCCAGCACCGAGAAGACCGGCTCCGTCAGGTGCACGATGAACGCCACCGTGCCGAGCAGCCCGAGCCGCAGGATCAGCGCCAGCCCGATCCCGATGCGCCGCGCCCGCGTCTGATGCTCGGGCGGCAGCTTGTTGGTCAGGATCGAGATGAAGATCAGGTTGTCGATGCCGAGCACCACCTCCATCACCACGAGCGTGGCGAGGGCAGCCCAGACGGCGGGCTGACTGGCGAGCTGAAGCAGATCGGTCACGGGCGCGGTGCCTCGCTGGTCGGGAACAGGCGGCTCCCGAGGGCTGTCAGGTCGAAGGGGGCCGGTCCGCGCACCGGTTCGGGCGCCAGGACCTGCAGGATCTTCGGGAAGACCTTGAAATGGGCGGGCGTGCGCGTGGTCAGCTCGCCGTCGGTGTTCACCGGCCGGGGCCTGCGGGTCGAGAGCCGGATCTCCTGGGTGTGGAACGCCCGCACGTCGGCGGCCCGTCCATGCGTGCCCCGCCGCAGGGCGGGCAGCAGCGCGAGGAGCCGCCACCAGTGCTTGATCTCCAGGCTGTAGAAATCGAGCTTGCCGTCATCCACCGCGGCACTCTCCTCCACGGTCATGCCGCCGCCGTAGTGGCGCCCGTTGCCGACCGAGACCTGGATCGTGGTGACCTTCTCCACCACGCCGTCGTGCTCGATCGTCACCGTGAAGGGCCGGACCCGGCGCAAGACCCGGACGGCCGCCACCGCGTAGCCGAGGACGCCCCAGGTCTTCTTCGATTCGGACGTCAGCTCGCCCGCGAGCTCCGCCGAGAAGCCGATGCTCGCCACGTTGAAGTAGTAGTGGCCGTTGACCCAGCCGAGATCCACCGGCCGCGCCTGCGCGGTCGGGATGAAGCGGGCCGCCGCCAGGGGGTCGAGCGGCAGGTTGAGGGAGCGGGCGAGGTCGTTCGCCGTGCCGAGCGGCAGGATCGCGAAGGGCAGGCCGCTCGCCACCAGGGCGGGCGCGGCGTAGTTCATGGTGCCGTCGCCGCCGCCCAGGATCACGAGATCGACCGCGCCGGCCCGGTCGCGGATCACGTCGCGGCAATCGGCATCCGGCGGCGGCTCCTCCGGCTCGATGCCGCCCGCCCGCAGGATCGCCCGCACCTCGTCGAGATCCAGGGCGCCGTTGCGCGCCTTGGCGTTGCAGAGCAGCAGGGCCCGGCGCGGCTGCGTGCTCATCGCGCGCTCCCGGGAAGCGGGCCGGCGGGCGACTCGGTCTCAGGTCGGGCCAAGGGATCCTCGGTGCACGGGGGAGCGGGCAGTCTGGAACGCGGTAGGGGAACCCGGGACCGGCCAAAGGCCAAGTCTGTCCCCGACTTGGTACCCAAACGCACGAACGCAACCCCATCATCCCCGCAATTCCGGGCTGGTCGCCGTCGCGGAGTTCGGCAGGATGTGGGCGCGCCCGAGCCCTTCGTGGAACCCCCGACCCACGCGGGCGCGTTCTCCATGATGCCCGCCCCGGCCGCCAGGAAGGCACCGATGTCCGCCACACGTCCCGTCCGTCCCCAGGCCCTCGCCCTCGGCATGCTCCTGCCGTTCGCCCTCGCGGGCGGTGCCGCCGCCCAGAGCGCCTGGGTCGACCCGCCGCCCCGGGCCGCCGCGCCGGCGCAGGGTTCCGCCCAGGGTCCGGGGAAGGAACCGACGCAGGAGGCGGCGAAGGAATCGACGAAGGAATCTGCGAAAGCGCCGGTGCGCTCCGCCGAGCCGGTCCGGCAGGCCGCCAGACCCGAGCCGGGCGAGGACGCCCTGCCGAAGGCGGCGGCCACGCGCGTTCCGGGCCCGAAGCGGGCGGCCGCCCTGGAGCGTCCGCCGGTCCGGGAACACCTGCACCACCCCGGGCGCCACCCGCACCGGCTCGCCGAGACGCCGGCCGCGACCGCCTCGGCGCCGGGCGCGTCGGCGGAGCGCGTGGCCGCCGCCCGGGCGCTGACGACGAGCTACCTCGCCACCGTCTCGGGCCCGAGCGACACCATGGTCGGGGCCGCGACCCAGTACTACGCGACCCGCGTGCGCTTCTACGGGCGGCCGATCACCACGGCGGCCCTGGTCGCCGAGAAACGCAGCTTCGTCCAGCGCTGGCCCGAGCGGCGCTACGAGCCGCGGGCGATGCGCGCCGCCTGCGACACCGAGACCTGCACGATCCGCACGATCGTCGATTTCCGCACCGCCAATCCGGGCCGGGGCGCCGTGTCCAGCGGCGAGGCCGAGTTGGTCTTGGAGGTGGGTTTCGCCGGGACGCGGCCCTACATCCTCGGCGAGACCGGTCGCGTCCTGCGGCGGAGCATCCAGGCTGGAACCCTGGCCGCCTCGCCCGGCAAGGCGTAAGAGCCGCGCGTCGCGGTCCGCCACCGCGCGGCGGGCACGGGCTCGCGCGGGGTGTGCGGCGGCCCCTACAAGAACGCCCGCAAGGGCGGCTAGGAAGGGCGCCAGCGAGGGAAGCGTGCGGCGGGGCGCGTCGCGGGATCGGTCCTGCGGGTCGGGCGTTCCGTGGGGCGCCCGCGGGCGCCCTTCGTCGGGAGGCGCGATCGAGCTTCCTTCGCGCCGCGCGTCGGTGATGCCGGGATCGGGTGAATGACGTCTTCAACGGTGGTGGAGCAACAGGAGACGGAGCCGGCCCGGCCGGTTCTCGACAGTCCCGGCCGCCTCGCCCTGCGCGAGACGATCCGGGCCGAGATCGCGCGCGCGCGTCCGCGTCCCGTCGCGGTCCGGACCCTGGAGCTCCTGGCCGAGGCCGCCTGCGCCCCGGACGAGTCCGGGACCGGCCTCCGCGTCCTCGACCGCCACGGGGCCGCGCGGCGGCGGGAGGGCACCTCCGAGCCGATGACCCTGGCGGACCTCGTCGCGGAACTGCGCGCGCGCCATCCCGCCCTGTTCCTGCCGCCGGAGCCCGAGCCCGAACCGGCCCCGGCGACCGCCGAGGAGGCCCGGGACTCGTCCCTGCTGAGCGGCGCCTACGAGATGAAGGCCGCGACCGCCCGCTTCGTCGGGACCCAGTCCGAGCGGGCGCGCTCCCTGGCGGAGCGCTCCTCCGAGCAGGGCCGCGTGCTGGCGCAGACCGCCGCCGGCCGGTTCGCCAGTTTGCGGACGAACCTGCGCGGACGCTTCGCCCGCCCGCCCGTCGACGCGGAGGCCGGGCCGGCCGCGGGCGCGGATCCGGCGGCGGCCTGGAACAGCGGTCCCGGACGGTTCGGCGAGACGCTGCGCGACGGCCTCGGCCATTTGCGCGACCGCCTCAGCCTCGGCGGGGGCGGGATCGATGACGGCGCGCGCCGGCAGCGCCGGCTGCTCCTCGGCGCCGTCGCCGGCACCCTGGTGGCGATCCTCGCCGCGGGGCTCGTGCTGGACCGCTCCGCGCCCGATTCCGGGCGCCCCGCCGCCCCGACCGCTTCCCGCACGGATTCCCGCGCGGAGGCCCCGAGCGCTGCCGCGCCGAACGCGCGGCCCGCGGCCCCCCCGGCCTCGGCCCCCGACACGGTGACGCCGCCCCCCGAGACCGGCGGCGATCCCGAGCCCGACGCGCCGCTGCCGCCGAACGCCGTGACCGGACAGGCCCAGGTGATCGATACCGCGACCCTCAAGGTCGGCGGCAAGGTCGTGCACCTGTTCGGCGTCGAGTGGGTGCGGGGCGGCCAGGCGGAGGAGCTGGCCCGGTACATCGGCAACCGGTCGGTGACCTGCCAGCCGGCCCCCGGCAGCGCGAACATGAACTGCCTCGTGGACGGGCGCGACCTCTCCGAGGTGGTGCTGTTCAACGGCGGCGGCCGCGCCGCCCCGGAGGCGAGCCCCGAGCTAGTCGCGGCCGAGGACCACGCCCGGAGCGAGCGGCTCGGCGTCTGGAAGCGCTAGCCGGATGCCGGCCGAACCGTTCGGCACGACGGCGGACGGCCGACCGGTCGGCCGTCATACCCTGAACCGGGGCAGCCTGCGCGTCGCCGTCATCGAGTACGGCGCGGCCGTCACGGCGATCGAGGTGCCCGACCGCGCCGGCCGTCCGGCCAGCGTCGTGCTCGGCCTCGACACCCTGGCGGGCTACGAGACCGTGAGCCCGAGCTTCGGCGCGATCGTCGGGCGCTACGCGAACCGGATCGCGGGCGGGCGCTTCGGCCTCGACGGGCACGACTACCGGCTGCCGGTGAACGAGCCCCCCAACACCCTCCACGGCGGCCCGGAGAATTTCGGCCGGCGCCTGTGGCGGGCGGAGTTCAGCGACGCGACGCGCCTCGTCCTGAGCCGCCGCTCGCCGGACGGGGAAGAGGGGTTTCCGGGCACTCTCGACGTCCGCGTCACCTACAGCCTGCCCGCGGAGGGCGTGCTGCGCGTGGACTACGCCGCGGCGACCGACCGGCCCACGGTCCTGAACCTCACGAACCACAGCTACTTCAACCTCGCCGGCGAGGGGGCGGGCAGCGTCCTCGGCCACATCGTGCAGGTCGAGGCGGACGCCTTCGCCCCGACCGACGCGACCCAGATCCCCACCGGCGCGCTGCTGCCGGTCGCCGGGACGCCGTTCGATTTCCGCGCGCCGCGGGCCCTGGAGGCGCGGATTCGCGCCGGGGACCCGCAGCTCACCTACGCCAAGGGCTACGACCACACCTTCGCGCTGCGCGGGGCCGCCGGGACGCTGCGGCCGGCCGCCACCTGCGTCGATCCCGGCAGCGGGCGGCGGCTCGACGTCTGGACCACGCGGCCGGCGCTGCAGCTCTACAGCGGCAACAACCTCGACGGCCGCCTGATCGGCCCGTCCGGGCGGATCTACCGCTCGGGCGACGGCGTCTGCTTCGAGACGCAGGGCTTTCCGGACGCGCCGAACCAGCCCGGCTTCCCCTCCGCGGTCCTGCGGCCGGGCGAGACCTTCGCGGCCGCCACAGAGTTCCGGTTCTCGGTCGTGTGACGGTCGCGGCGCGCTCAGGCCGCCGCGCGATCAAGCGCCCGCGGCGCCGGGATCGCGGCGGCCGGCGCGGCGGGATCGGGACGCCGCGCCTCGCCGAGCGCCAGGAGGGCGGCCTTCACGGCGTCGAGCCGCGACGGCTCGCCCTCGGCCATGCCCTCCGCCGCGGCGACCTCCTTCAGGTACTCGTCCCAGGCCCAGCGCCGCAGGATCTCGCGCTTGCAGCTCGGCAGCAGCCGGGGATGATCGCGCAACACGGCCGGGGTGTCGAACACCGCGCCCGGGTTGACCAGGGCGCGCTCCAGGTCGGGCAGGGGCGCGGCCGCCGGGCGGGGCGGGATGGCGTTTCGGATTTCGATCGTCCCATCTTGCATGGTTGCCTCCCTGGCGGGGCGCGCTCAGCCGCCGAAGAGGCCGAGGCGCGCCGCCGATTGCACGGCGAAGCTCGCCGCGAAGGACAGCAGGGCCGCGTCCCAGGCGGTCAGGTGCCGGGCGTTGGCCGGCGGCCCGGCCCGCGTGATCGCCCGGCCGAGCCACGCGAAGCCCGACAGGCTCAGCAGGGCCGCCAGCACCCAGGGCAGGGCGGGCGCCGGGCAGGGCGCCGCCAGGGCGGCGAGGCACAGGGCCGCGGACAGGAGCCAGCGGCCGAGCACCGTGCCGTCCGTGGTCCGCGCCGGCCCTCCGCGCCGGCCGCGCCGCGACCGGAGCCCGTGCCCACCCCGCAGGTCGAAGGTTGCCATCGCGCGTCTTCCCGGCTCAGTTCAGCAGGGGCTCCGGTCCGGCCGGACCGCGCTCCCAGCGCCGGATGAGCGCCGCGGGGACGGGCGGCTCGCGCGGCGGCGGGGCCGCGGGCGGTGCCGAACCCTCGTCGAGCGCCTGGAGCGCCTCCAGGATCGCGCTCAGCGGCACGGGCTCGGCCCGGCAGCCCGGCAGGCAGCGCAGCGTCGGGCAGGATTCGACCGCGCGGGCGTCGGAGGCCCAGGAGGCCAGGATCGCCCGCTTCTCGGCCCGCGACAGGCCGGGATAGTGCAGCACCTCCCGGGGGTGCCGGAAGACGTCGCCCGGCGCCACGAAGGCCTCGAACGGCTCGACCGCCGGCGGCCTCAGGCTGGCGGCCGCCACTGGACCGAGGCGCCCGATCTCGGGACGGAACGCGGGATGGACGGGGTTGGTATCGATCGGCTGCATGCGACCCTCCTCATCGTGAGCAAAGGCTGGGGCGGCCGGCACGCCCGATCGGGCCGCGCCGGCCGTCGCGTCATGCGTTCGGGTCCGCGGCCGCGGGGGGGGCGGCCGGGGGGGGGGGGGGCGGGCGCGCGGAGGGCCGGCCCAGGGCCAGCTCAGTGCTTGGCGGCCGGCGCGCCGGTGCCGTTGATGGCGATGCGCCGGCGACGCTCCGGCGCCTCGGCCGCGCGCGGCAGCGTCACCGTGAGGACGCCGTTGCGGAATCTGGCCGCGGCCCTGTCCTCGTCGACCGGCACGGGGAGGGCGATCGACCGCTCGAAGCGGCCGTAGCTGCGCTCGGAATAGCCGCGGCCCGTGTCGGTGGTCTCCGCGCGCTTCTCGCCCTTCAGGGTCAGGACGCCGTCGGCGATGAGCAGCTCGACGTCCTTCTCGTCGAGCCCGGGAAGCTCGGCGGAGACGCGCAGCGCACCGTCCGCCTCCGCCAGCTCGATATGGGGCCAGCCGAAGTCGCGGCCCGCGAGGCTCGGCACGCCGCCGAACCCGCTGAACACGTCGTCGAACAGGCGGTTCATCTCCCGGTGCAGCGTCAGGAAAGGGCTGGCCGGCTCCTGCGCGAGGGCGGTCGGCGCCGGGGCCGGGGTGCGGTTCCAGGGAATCAGATCTCTCACGCTCATGGTCCTCGCTCCATCGAATGCGGTGCAGTCGGGGGAACGGGCCCGCGGGTCCGCGAGGGATGTCATCCGTGTCGACAGGGGTGCCCGGGCGCGCCGCCCGGGACACCGGATCGGATCGTCCGATCAGGCCGCCATTCAGGCTGCCATTCAGGCTGCCATTCAGGCTGCCATTCAGGCTGCCTTGGCCTCGCGGGCGATCTGCGCCGGGGCGTTGTCCTGGCCGGACATAGCCGTCGTGCCGCCGATGGCGATGCGGCGGGGCTTCAGCGCCTCCGGCACCTCGCGCTTCAGCGCGACGGTGAGCAGGCCGTTCTCCAGGGACGCGCCCACGACCGTCACGTGCTCGGCCAGATTGAACGTCTGGCGGAACGTGCGGGCCGCGATGCCGCGGTAGAGATAGTGCTTCTCACCCTCCTGGGCGGCGTTCTGACCCAAGACGAGGAGCGTGGTGTCCTGCTGGGTCAGCTCGATCTCGTCGGGCGTGAAGCCCGCGACCGCCATGGTGATGCGGTACTGGTCCTCGGCCACCTTCTCGATGTTGTAGGGCGGCCAGGCGGCCGACGGCTCGACGCGGTCGGCCTGGTTGAGCAGCTCGAACAGGCGGTCGAACCCGATGGACGACCGGAACAGGGGCGAAACGTCGTACGTCCTCATAACCACATCCTCCGACGAGCAACGTGACTACAAGCAGCGCCGGACACCGTGCCCGGCGCCCTCAGAGCGAGCCCGTTTCCAGGCCTCGCACGCGCGTAACGTGCGGGTGAGAAGTCGGTTCCGCGCCGCGCGAAATTTTTCGGGTTGAGCGGGGGCAGGCCGAATACGGTGATCCGACCCGCGCGGCCTCTCGCGCTGAGCTGCGGGTTGCACGAGCTCGCGGTCCCGGTCGGTCCGTCCGTCAGAATGAGAGCGCGGGTCCCCTCTCCCGTGCGGGAGAGGGACAGGGTGAGGGACGCGAACGTTCAGAAGACGGCGCGCCCCGTCTGCGCGTCGATGGCGTGCCCTGTCCGGAGACTTCCCATCCCTCACCCTGTCCCTCTCCCGCTCGGGAGAGGGGGCGCGTCGCGCTCCGTCGCAGGCCGCACCGCGAACACGTGTCGGCCGCGAGGGGGAGGGGGTGCCGCGGACGCGGCAGGCCCCGCTCTCAGCCGACCGCCTCCTCCACGAGGATCTCGCGCTTGCCGGCGTGGTTGGCCGGGCCGACGATGCCCTCGATCTCCATCCGCTCCATGAGCGAGGCGGCGCGGTTGTAGCCGATCTGCAGCCGGCGCTGGATGTAGCTCGTCGACGCCTTCTGGTCGCGCAGCACGACCTGCACGGCCTGGTCGTAGAGGTCGCCGCCGGCCTCGCCGAAGGAGCCCTGGTCGAACACGGCGCCGTCCAGTTCGAGCTCCGCGGCGCCGGCCTTGCCCTTGCCGCCGCCCTTCTCGGCCGCGCCCTCCTCGTCGTCGGCGGTGACGGCGTCGAGGTAGCTGGGCCGGCCCTGGCGCTTGAGGTGGGCGACCACGCTCTCGACCTCGCTGTCCGAGCAGAACGGCCCGTGCACCCGCGTCGTGCGCCCGCCCCCGGCCATGAACAGCATGTCGCCCTGGCCCAGAAGCTGCTCGGCGCCCATCTCGCCCAGGATCGTGCGGCTGTCGATCTTGCTCGTCACCTGGAAGCTGATCCGGGTCGGGAAGTTCGCCTTGATCGTCCCGGTGATCACGTCCACCGACGGGCGCTGCGTCGCCATGATCAGGTGGATGCCCGCCGCGCGCGCCATCTGCGCCAGGCGCTGGATCGCCCCCTCGATGTCCTTGCCGGCCACCATCATCAGGTCGGCCATCTCGTCGACCACGATCACGATGTACGGCAGGGGCGCCAGGTCCATCGCCTCGTCCTCGTACACCGCCTCGCCGGTGTGGCGGTCGAAGCCGGTCTGCACGGTCCGGGTCAGCACCTCGCCGCGCGCCGCCGCCTCGGCGACCCGGGCGTTGTAGCCGTCGATGTTGCGCACCGCGATCTTGGCCATCTTCTTGTAGCGCTCCTCCATCTCGCGCACGGCCCACTTGAGGGCGATGACCGCCTTCTTGGGGTCGGTGACGACCGGGGAGAGCAGGTGCGGGATGCCGTCGTAGACCGACAGCTCCAGCATCTTCGGGTCGACCATGATCAGGCGGCACTCCTCGGGCTTCAGCCGGTAGAGCAGCGACAGGATCATGGTGTTGATCGCCACCGACTTGCCCGAGCCGGTCGTGCCGGCGACCAGGAGGTGCGGCATGCGCGCGAGGTCGGCGATGATCGGCTCGCCGCCGATGTTTTTCCCTAAGCACAGCGCCAGCTTGTGCTTGCTCTCGGCGAAATCCGTCGAGGCCAGGAGCTCGCGCAGGTAGACCGTCTCGCGCTTGGCGTTCGGCAGCTCGATGCCGATGGCGTTCCGGCCGGGCACGACCGCGACGCGGGCCGAGACCGCCGACATCGAGCGGGCGATGTCGTCGGCGAGCGCGATCACGCGGCTGGACTTGGTGCCGGGCGCGGGCTCGAGCTCGTAGAGGGTCACGACCGGGCCCGGCCGCACCGCCAGGATGTCGCCGCGCACGCCGAAATCGCCGAGGGTCGCCTCCAGCAGCGTGGCGTTCTGCTCCAGGGCGTCGGCCGAGATCAGGCTCGCCTGGGACGGGCCGCGGGGGGCCGCCAGCAGGTCGAGGGCGGGCAGGGCGTAATCCTCGGGACGGACGGGCGGCGCGGGCGCGCGCCGTGCCGGCACGGGCGCGGCGGGCGGCGCCACCCGCGACGCGGTCGGCTCGGCCCGCGGCGGGACCGGG
>NZ_JBKFBI010000090.1:0-23878 GCF_053346095.1 Methylobacterium sp. A52T
GCGCGGCGGCCCCCCCCGCGCGGGGGGGCCCCGCGCGCCGTTCCCGATCGTGGAGCCACGATCGGGAACGGCCTTCATCCGGGACGCGTCGCGTCTCGAGCCGCGCGACGGCGCGCTATCCCTGCACCATCAGCCGGTCGCGGGCCCTCAGCGCCGGGAAGAGCCTGCCCCAAAGCAGCGCGACCCCGACCGTCGCGGCGCCGCCGACCACCACCGCCGGGACCGCGCCGATCGCGGCGGCGAGCAGCCCCGATTCGAACTCGCCGAGCTCGTTCGAGGCGCCGATGAACACCGTGTTCACCGCCGAGACGCGGCCGCGCATCGCGTCCGGCGTCTCGCCCTGCACGAAGGTCTGGCGCACGTAGACCGAGATCATGTCGGCGGCGCCCGTGACGAACAGGCAGGCCATCGACAGCGGCAGCGACGTCGACAGCCCGAACGCGACCGTGGCGGCCCCGAACACCGCGGCGGCGCGGAGCATGCGCATGCCCGCGTGGCGCCGCAGGGGGTAGTTCGCCAGCAGCACCGCCATGGCGACAGCCCCGAAGGCCGGCATGCTCCGGAGCGCGCCGAGGCCGAGCGGGCCGACGTGCAGGACCTCCGCGGCGTAGATCGGCAGCAGCGCCGTGGCGCCGCCGAGCAGCACCGTGAACAGGTCGAGGCTGATCGCCCCGAGCACCACCGGCTGGGAGCGGATGTAGTCGATCCCGGCCGAGAGCGCCGCCCAGGTGATCGGCGGCCGCTCGCTCACCGCCGCCGGCCGGTAGCGGATCAGCAGGGTCAGGACGCTGGCCAGGGCGAAGCTGCCCCCTGCCCCACCGAACACGACGGCGGGTCCGAGGGCGTAGAGGAAGCCGCCGAGCGCCGGCCCCATCACCGACGCGCTCTGCCAGAGGGAGGCGTTCCACGCGATCGCCGAGCCGAAAAGCGGCCCGGGCACCAGCGTCGGGAGCAGCGCCTGCAGGGCCGGGTTGGCGAAGGCCCGGGCCGTGCCGACGACGATGACCAGGGCGTAGATCGGCCAGACGGAGTGCACGCCCGCGAGGGCGCAGGCGAGGAGTCCGAGGCTCGCCGCGCTCTGGAGCGCGAAGGCGGCGGCGCCGACGAGGCGCCGGTCGTAGGCGTCCGCGACGTGGCCGGTGATCAGCGCGCACAGCACCGCCGGCAGGAAGCCCGCGAGGCCCACGAGGCCCAGCGCCAGGGCGGAATGGGTCAGGTCGTAGACGTACCAGCCGATCGCCACCGCCTGCATCTGGTAGGCGAGGCCCGTGAGGAACCGGGCCGAGCCGAACAGGCGGAAGTCGCCGATGCCGAAGACGGCCCAGCCGGAACGATCATGCGCGGACATGCTTCCTGCTGCGCGGGACCGGCCGCGGAATCAAGCGCTACGGTGACGTTCGCCGGTCGGATGTCGGCGGCTCCGGCCTGCTCGACTGCAGCGTCAGGGTCGGCTTGCGCGGCGGCGGAGGAGGTGGCGGAGGCGGCGGAGGCGGCGACAGGACGGGCGGCTCGGATTCGAGCGGCGGCGCGCGCCGGCCCTCGCCCGCGAGGTCGGTGGGGAACGTGCAGGTGACGCGGGTGCCGCTGCCCGGCGCGGTCTCCAGCTGCACCCGTCCCCCGTGCAGCTCGACGAAGGAGCGCACGATCGACAGGCCGAGGCCGACGCCCCGGTGGCGGGTTCCGAGGGTGTGGCTCTCGAAGCGGTTGAACACCGAATCGGCGATCTCGGGGGGCATGCCCCGGCCGTGGTCGCGCACGCTGAGGAGAAGCTCCTGCGCGGTCCGGCGGGCACGGACCTCCACGCGCTGGCCGGCATCCGAGAAGCCGACGGCGTTCGAGAGCAGGTTGAACAGGATCTGGCGCACCCGCTTCCCGTCGGCGTGGACGCTGCCGATATCCTCCGGCACGTCGAGGGCGAGGGTGATGTGCGATTCGGCGAGCCGGTCCTCGATGCCCCGGACGGCGGCCTCGACGGTGGCCTGGACGTCGACCTCTTCCCGCTGCAGCTCCAGCGAGCCGGCGTCGATCGAGGCGAGGTCGAGGATGTCGTTGATGATGACGAGCAGCGCCGCCGAGGAGCGCATGATGTGGTCGGAATACTCGCGCTGGCGCTCATTGAGCGCGCCGACGGTCTCGTCGCCGAGAAGCTGGGTGAAGCCAATGATGTTGGTGAGCGGGGAGCGCAGCTCGTAGGAGACGTGGTGCACGAAGGTGTCGCGCAGCTGCGCGGCCTTCTCCAGGGCGTCGTTCTTCTCGGTGAGCGCCCGCTCGACGTTCACGCTCGCCGTGACGTCGATCAGGGTCAGGAGCGTCGCGCCCTCCGGGAGCGGCTGCGCGGCGCAGTCGAGGACGGTGCCGTCGACCACCTCGAGGCGGCACGTCCGGGCGGTGCGCGATTCGAGGCCGACCACCGCGTCGCGGATGTCGAGCCACGGCTCCTCGACGGGGGCGAGCGCCCGGCAGGCGGCGATCACCGCGTCCACGTGCGGGCGCTCCTCGACCATCTCCGGGTCGAGCCGCCACACGGTGAAGAAGGCGCGGTTGGCGAGGGACAGGCGCCCGTCCGCGCCGAACACGGCCACCGGCTCGGCCAGCGTGTCCAGGGTCTCGGCCTGCAGGCGGCGCAGGGCGTTGTAGCGCGACTCGGCGTTCAGGCGGTCGGAGACGTCGTCGAACAGGTAGGTCAGGCCGCCCTGCGGGTTCGGGTCCGCGACCACGCGCAGGGTCCGCCCGTCGGGCAGGTACCACCAGGTCTGGTTCGCCTCCGCGGCCCGGTAGGCGGACAGCACGCCCTGCTTCCATCCGCGGAAATCCGCGTGTTCCTCGAGCTTCCGCTCCGCCCGCAAGTGGTCGAGGATCTCGCCGTCGGAGGGACGGCCGTCGAGGAAGGCCTGGTCGAGGTCCCAGAGCTGCCGGTAGGCGGCGTTGTGGAAGATCAGCCGCTGCGAGACGTCGAACATCGCGACCGCGGTCGGCAGCTGGTCCAGGGTCCGCACGTTGGCGTTCATCTGCCGCTGCAGGTCGGCGCGCACGCTCTCGAGTTCCGACACGTCGATGGCGATGCCGACGCGGCCGGTCTCCAGCCCGGTCTCGAACACGTCGAGCATCCGCCGGTTGCCGGCCACGATGGCGGAGAGGCGCGGGACGCTCCGGGTCAGGCCGGCGAACCGGGCCGCCTCCTCGCGGGCGATCGTCTCGCGGGCCGGCCGGTCGAACAGTTCCAGGCCGGCGTCGAGGGCGGCCTCGCGGCTCTCCGCCTCGACCGCCGCCACGTAGGCGGCGTTGACCCAGCTCAGGCCACCGTCGCGGTTGCGCCGCCAGACCGGCTGGGGGATCGCGTCGAGGAGCCCCGACAGGGCCGACAGTCCGCGGCGGGTCTCGTCCAGGGTCGCGCGCAGGTCGGCGATCTCGCAGCGCTCCTGGCTGGTCTCGCGCAGGCGCAGGAGCGCCCGCCCCGCCACGGCCTGCCCGTGGGCCTCGATGTTGCGGCCGGTCTGTGTCCGCAGGCTCAGCGCGAAGCTGGTGCCGCGCGCCCGCAGGGTCTCCACGGCGGCCTCGACGGCGGCCGCGTCCGCGGCGACGAGCCACGTGCCGAAGGCCAGCACGCGGCGGGCGTAGCCGGAGGTCGGCCGCTCGCCGTGGATCGCGAGGCTGATGTCGCCCTCGACCACCGGCTCGCTGCGATGATCCCAGGTGACGATGATCTGCCGCTCGGCGTTGAGGAGCATCTCGGCCCGGTCATGGGCGCCGCGCAGGACGTCGAGGGTCGCGGCGAGCTCGCGCTCGCGGCGAGTCCACCGGCCGCGCTCGTAGAGGTGCAGGAGCGACAGGATCACCGCGAAGGCCACGAGGCCGCCGAAGATCGCCAGGGCGGCCACGCTGTGGATCTCACGCGCGGGATGCGCGGCGGCGGCCTCCGGCAGCTCGGCGAAGGCCGCGCTCGCCGTCGTCAGCGCGAGCGCGCCCACGCCGATCCGAACGTGTGTCGCACGACCGACACCCATGGTTTGCCCCGCCCCCGTACCCGATGGCTGTCCGACCGGCGCGCGTCGCCGCGCGGCGCAGAAGGCACCGTTCCCGCGGCGATTCTCCCGAACCGCCGCAGCCCCATCGATCTAAGATTCGCCCGCACTCTAGGTGCGGCGGAATCGCCCCGGAAGGGGAACGAAGCGTGGCTTTGGGCAAAGTCGGCATAATCAGCCGTTAACGACACACAGAAGACACAGTTCGATTCGGCCGTCGGCGCTTGACAAACGAGAAGGCCCGGCGCAGCGCGCCGCCCCACCGAAAACGAGGGGGCCCGGGCCGCCCCCCCCGCCCCTCCAAATCTCTCCACCGGGCCACGTCGCCGGGCCACGTCGCCGGATCGCGGCGGCGCGGTGCCGGCCCCGGAAACGAGGCCGTCCGCGCCACCGGCGATGCGGGCTCAGTAGCGGTAGTGCTCGGGCTTGAACGGGCCGCTCTCGGAGACGCCGATATAGGCGGCCTGATCGGGGCGGAGCTTCGAGAGCTTCACGCCGATCTTCTCCAGGTGCAGGGCGGCGACCTTCTCGTCGAGGGTCTTCGGCAGGGTGTAGACCTGCTTCTGGTACTTGCCAGGGTTGGACCAGAGCTCGATCTGGGCCAGCGTCTGGTTGGTGAACGAGGCCGACATCACGAAGGACGGGTGACCGGTGGCGTTGCCGAGGTTCACCAGGCGGCCCTCCGACAGGAGGATGATGCGGTGGCCGTCCGCGAAGGTGATCTCGTCCACCTGCGGCTTGATGTTCGACCACTTGAGGTTCTTCAGGCCGGCGACCTGGATCTCGTTGTCGAAGTGGCCGATGTTGCAGACGATCGCCCGGTCCTTCATCGCCCGCATGTGGTCGATGGTGATGATGTCCTTGTTGCCCGTGGCGGTGACGAAGATGTCGGCGCGCGGGGCCGCATCCTCCATGGTCACGACCTCGTAGCCCTCCATCGCGGCCTGGAGCGCGCAGATCGGGTCGATCTCCGACACGAGCACGCGGCAGCCGGCGTTGCGCAGGGACGCGGCCGAACCCTTGCCCACGTCGCCGAAGCCCGCGACCATGGCGACCTTGCCGGCCATCATCACGTCGGTGCCGCGGCGGATGCCGTCGACCAGCGACTCCTTGCAGCCGTAGAGGTTGTCGAACTTCGACTTGGTGACCGAGTCGTTCACGTTGATCGCCGGGAAGAGCAGCTTGCCCTCCTTGGCCAGCACGTAGAGGCGGTGGACGCCCGTGGTGGTCTCCTCGGAGACGCCCTTGATGCTGTCGGCGAGGCCGGCGAACCAGCCCTTCGGCTTCTCGGCGAGCTTCCGCTTGAGGAGCGCGAAGAAGACCTCCTCCTCCTCGCTGGCCGGCTTGTCGAGGAACGCGGTGTCGCCGTTCTCGGCGCGCAGGCCGAGATGGACGAACATGGTCGCGTCGCCGCCGTCGTCGAGGATCATGTTCGGCATGCCGCCGTCGTGCCAGTCGAACAGGCGCGAGGTGTAGTCCCAGTACTCCTCCAGGGTCTCGCCCTTCACGGCGAAGACCGGGATGCCGGCGGCCGCGATGGCGGCGGCGGCGTGGTCCTGGGTCGAGTAGATGTTGCAGGAGACCCAGCGGATGTCGGCGCCGAGCGCCTTCAGGGTCTCGATCAGCACGGCGGTCTGGATCGTCATGTGGAGCGAGCCGGCGATCTTCGCGCCCTTCAGGGGCTGCGCGGCGCCGTACTCCTCGCGGACCGCCATCAGGCCCGGCATCTCCGTCTCGGCGATCGAGATCTCCTTCCGGCCGTAATCGGCCAGCCCGATATCCTTGACGATGTAATCCTTGGCCATGAGTCGATGGCTCCGTGTTCGCGTTGCGGGTCGGGGCAACCCCCTACCACCGCGCGGCCTACGAAGCAATCAAGACATAAAGATGTCTTTATGCGTTCTGATCGGCGGGGCGGCCGCGCGAACGCCCGCCCCGCTCCGGATCAGGTCCCGTCCGCCGCTCAGCGGGTCGGCCGCGCCAGCCACCCGAGGCCGAACGCGACGGCCGCCACCAGGGCGAGGGTCGTGCCGCGGTTCTCGTCCGCGCGGGCCGCGAGGGTGCGCCCGTGGCGCACGGCGCGGTCGCGGTAGTGCTGGCCGCGCTCGAGCGCCTCGTCCGCCAGGGCGTGCCCGCGCTCGCTGGCGTCGCGGAACCGGGCGCGCCCCTCCTCGACGAGGTGCTCGCCGCCGTGGCGCAGGTCGCGGACCGTATCCCGGGCCTCGCCGTAGGCGTACTGGGCCGCGCCGGCGGCCTGATCGTAGGCGCCGTCGAGCTGGTCGACGGCCCGGCCGCGCACCGCGCCCGCCGCCGTCTTGATCCGGCCGCGCAGATGGCGGACGCCGCCCTCGAGATGATCCCTGTTCATGCTGTCTCTCCATTCCGGCGCGCACCCCGGGGGCGCGACGCCTGCGTCGGGGCGGAACGACGGCGGAAGGCTACGGTTCCCTGGGGGGCGGCGGAACGGCCTCAAGTTTCCGTGCATCGGCGAGCCGGCGCTGGAAACAGGTCCGGACCGGCGCAGCGTCCAGGGGCGCCGCGGCGCCAATCGCCGGGATCAGATCGAGGCACATCGCGGCCGGGCGGGTGCTCCGATCTCTGGGCACGACTCGGCCTGTTCTGGACCGCGCCGCCGCGGTGACTTGCCGGGCCGCGGGAATGTCTCGGGCCGAGGCCTAGATCTCGATCTCGGTGCCGACCTCGACGACCTGCCGGGTCGGCACCCCGAAGAAGGCGCCGGTGCGCTCGGCGTTGCGCTGCATGAAGGCGAACAGGTTCTCCCGCCAGGGCGCCATGCCGCGCTTGTCCCGTCGCGGGATGATCGTCTCGTGCCCGACGAAGATGGTCATGTCGTCGAGGACGTGCGGCGGCAGGTGGCGCGATTCCACCGCGCAGGCCAGCCCCTCGGGGATCGAGGCCTCCTCCATGAAGCCGTAGCGGAGGATCACCCGGTAGAAATCCGGTGCCAGGATCGTCACGTGGGCGCGCCGGTCCCGCGGGACGGTGGGCGTCTCCTCGTAGAGCGCCGTGATGATCAGGATGCGCTCCATCAGGGCGTGGTTGCGCTCCACGAAGCGCGAGAGATGTAGCGGGATGCCGTGCTCGGCCGCCGAGAGGAACGCGGCGGTGCCCGGCAGGCGCAGCAGGTCACGGTGCTGGAGACCGCCGAGGAAGACGTCCTCCGGCAGGCGCAGGGCGGCCCTAGCCTCCTCGACCAGCTCGTTTCCCTTCTTCCAAGTCAGCATCATCGCGGCGACGAGTCCGGCGAGCACCAGGGGAAACCAGCCGCCCTCCAAGATCTTCACGCTGTTGGCGGCGAAGAACACGAGGTCGATGGCGAGGAAGAAGCCGTTGACCGCGAGGACCAGGACCGGGTTGTAGCCCCAGCGGAGCGCGATCAGCGCGGCGAGCAGCGTGGTGATGCCCATGAGCATCGAGACCGCGATGCCGTAGGCGCCGGCCAGGGCGTCGGAGGATCCGAACACCACCACGGCCGTCAGGGTCGCCGCGGCGAGCAGCCAGTTCACCGCCGGCACGTAGATCTGGCCGCGCTCCTCGTGCGCCGTCTGGACGATGCGCATGGCCGGCAGGAAGCCGAGCTGGACCGATTGCTGGGTCAGGGAGAACACGCCCGAGATGATCGCCTGCGAGGCGATGATGGTCGCCATCGTGGCGAGCGCGACGAGGGGCAGATGGCCCCAGTCGGGGCTGAGGCGGAAGAACGGGTTCTCCAGGGCGTCGGGCGCGGCGATCAGCAGGGCGCCCTGGCCGAAATAGTTGAGCACCAGCGCCGGCAGGACCAGCGCGAACCACGCGATGCGGATCGGCAGGGCGCCGAAATGGCCGAGATCGGCGTACATGGCCTCGCCGCCGGTCACCGCCAGGAAAGCCGCGCCGAGCATCGCGAAGCTGACGTGCCAGCCGGCATGCAGCATGAAGTCGACGGCCCGGAGCGGGTTGGCCGCCGCCAGGATCTCGGGCTTGGCGACGATCCCGGCGATCCCGAGGAGCCCGAGGACGACGAACCAGACGAGCATGACCGGCCCGAACACCCGGCCGATGGCGGCCACGCCCTTGTGCTGGACCAGGAACAGCCCGACCAGGATCACCAGGGTGATCGGCACGACGTACGGCCCGAGCGCGGGCGCGTCGACCTTCAGCCCCTCGATCGCCGAGAGCACCGAGATCGCCGGCGTGATCGCGCCGTCGCCGTAGAGCAGGGCCGCGCCGACCAGCCCGACCACCAGCAGCAGCGCCTTCCACGTCCCTGGGCGGGCCTGACGCGCGCCGAGCAGCGCCAGCATGGCGACGATGCCGCCCTCGCCGCGGTTGTCGGCGCGCAGGATCAGAACCGCGTATTTCAGCGACACGATCAGGATCAGTGACCACAGGATCAGCGACACCGCGCCGGTGGCCGCAGCAGCAACCGAAGCGCCGCCGGCGGTCGCGGCCTTCACGGCCTCCTTGAACGCGTAGAGCGGGCTGGTGCCGATGTCGCCGTACACGACACCCAGCGCGCCGAAGACGAGGGCCGGCCGGAGCCGGTCGCGCGCCGCCCCCGCGTCGACCGTGCCGGTCTCGGATCGGGGACTCGCCGCCGGGGCAAGGGTCTGGCTCACCGCAGGATTCCCCCACGGCGCCACCCGGCCTCGACCATTCGGGCGCCGGGCGCGACGCCGTGGCGGTAAAGCTAGGGGCCACGACCGCGCCGTCCAGCGACGCCGCCGCGGCGCTCAGATTGAGCCGGTCAGCTCTTCCGGGCAGGCGTCGCCACGGCGCAGACAGAACACGGGCGCGCCGGCATGACGGGCGATGGCCGCGGCCACGGTCGCGGCGGGCGCAGGCGCGCCCGGGCTCTCGCTGACCACCACCGCGCGCAGCGGCACATCGTGGAGCCGCAGGGTCTCGCAGGCCGTGAGCGCGTGGCTGATCGCCCCGAGATAGCTCCCCGAGACGAGGAGCGCCGGGACGGCGAGCGCGCGGAGCCAGTCCAGGCCGGTGGCGGCCGCGGTGACCGGGCTCATGAGTCCGCCGACACCCTCGATCAGCAGCGTGTCCTCGGTGCGGGCGATCTCGTCCCGGCACCAGCCGACGAGGTCGGCGAGGTCCAGGGAGCGCCCCTCCAGCACGGCGGCCTGATCCGGCGACAGCGGTGCCGAGAACCGCCAGGGTGAGCAGGCCTCCACGGCCTCCTCGTCCAGGGCGAGCCCCTGCGCGTCCAGCAGCCGGGCGGTGTCGCTCTCGACGAAGCCGGGATCGCTCAGCGGCGGGACACCGCTCGCGAGCGGCTTCACCGTCCGCACCGTGCGGCCCTGCGCCCGCAGGCGGCGCGTCAGGGCGGCGGTGACGTAGGTCTTGCCGATCTCGGTCCCGGCCCCGGCGATGAACAGCGCCCGCGCGGTCATCCCCGCCGCGATCCCCGCCTCAGGCCTGGAGGCTGCCGTGGCAGTGCTTGTACTTCTTGCCCGAGCCGCAGGGGCACGGCTCGTTGCGGCCGACGCGGCCCCACGTGGCGGCGTCGGTCGGGTCGCGCTCCAGCACGGCGCCGTCCGCCGCGAGGCCCTGCGCCGCGAAGCCGTAGGCCGGGCCCCCGCCGCCGTCGCTGCCCGAGCCGAGGCCGGCGTAGTCCATCTCGTTCTCGCCGGTGACCGGGTCGAGATGCTGGGCGAACATCGGCGGCAGCGCCGGACCGCCGGGCGGGTATTCCTCCTGCGGCTCCTGCATCATGATCTCGACCCGCGAGAGCTGCGCGGTCACCTGCTCGCGCAGGGCGGTCACGAGCCCGTTGAACAGGTCGAAGGCCTCGGACTTGTACTCGTTCAGCGGATCCCGCTGGGCGAAGCCGCGCCAGCCGATCACCTGCCGGAGGTGGTCCAGCGTCACGAGATGCTCGCGCCAGAGATGGTCGAGCGTCTGCAGGAGGACCTGCTTCTCGATATAGGCCGTGACCTCGGCGCCGTTCTTCTCGGTCCGCTCGGCGTAGGCGGTCTCGGCCGCCTTTAGCAGACGCTCGCGCATCTCCTCGTCGGCGATGCCCTCCTCCTTGGCCCAGTCCTCGACCGGCACGTCGAGGTTGAGGATCTCCTTCACCTGCTCGCGCAGGCCCGCGACGTCCCACTGCTCGGCGTAGGCGTTCTCCGGGATGTGGCGGGCGACGAGGTCGTCGATCACGCCCTCGCGCATCTCGTCCACGGTCTCGCGGACGCTGTCCTGGCCCATGAAGTCGCGGCGCTGCTCGAACACGACCTTGCGCTGGTCGTTCATGACGTTGTCGTACTTCAGCACGTTCTTGCGCATGTCGAAGTTGCGCGCCTCGACCTTCTGCTGCGCCTTCTCGATCGCCTTGTTGATCCAGGGGTGGATGATCGCCTCGCCCTGCTCCAGGCCGAGCTTCTGCAGCATCCCGTCCATGCGGTCGGAGCCGAAGATGCGCATCAGGTCGTCCTGAAGCGACAGGTAGAACTTCGAGCGGCCGGGATCGCCCTGGCGTCCGGAGCGGCCGCGGAGCTGGTTGTCGATGCGCCGCGATTCGTGGCGCTCGGTTCCGATGATGTAGAGGCCGCCGGGCAGCGCCTTCTTGCGGCCCGCCTCCGGGTCGGCCGGCTCGCCGGAGGCCAGCACCTTGGTGCGGTTCTCGGCGATCTCCGCCTTGATCGCCGCGATGGCGGCGTCGCGCTCCGGACCGTCGGCGAGGTGGCCGAGTTCCTTCTCGATCCGCATCTCGAGGTTGCCGCCGAGTTTGATGTCGGTGCCGCGGCCGGCCATGTTGGTGGCGATGGTGATCGCGCCCGGCACGCCCGCCTCGGCCACGATGTAGGCCTCCTGCTCGTGGAAGCGGGCGTTGAGCACGGCGAAGCGCTTGGTCACCCGGCCCTCGCGGGCGGCGGCGTAGACGTCGGTCAGCGCGTTCGGGTCGGAATAGTCGAGCAGGCTGTAGCCGGCCTTCTTGAGCATCTCGGCGAGGTGCTCCGACTTCTCGATCGAGCCGGTGCCGACCAGGATCGGCTGGTGGCGCGCATGCGCCTTGTCGATCTCGGCGATGATGCCCTCGTACTTCTCGCCGACGGTCCGGTAGACCTCGTCGTCCTCGTCGACGCGCTCGACTTCCTTGTTGGTCGGGATGTCGACCACGTCGAGCTTGTAGATCTCGGCGAACTCATCGGCCTCGGTCGAGGCGGTTCCGGTCATGCCGGCGAGCTTCTTGTAGAGGCGGAAGTAGTTCTGGAAGGTGATCGAGGCGAGCGTCTGGTTCTCGGGCTGGATCGTGACCCGCTCCTTGGCCTCCAGCGCCTGGTGCAGGCCCTCCGAGTAGCGCCGGCCCTGCATCATGCGGCCGGTGAACTCATCGATGATCACCACCTCGTCGTTCTTGACGATGTAGTCCTTGTCGCGGGTGAACAGCGTGTGGGCGCGCAGGGCCTGGTTCACGTGGTGGACCAGCGTGACGTTGTGGGCGTCGTAGAGGTCGCCCTCCTTCAGGAGGCCCGCCTCGCGCATCGCCTCCTCGATGAACTCGTTGCCTTCCTCGGTGAGGGAGACGGTGCGCTGCTTCTCGTCGAGGTCGTAGAACTCCTTGCGCAGGCGCGGCATCAGTGCGTCGACCGCCACGTAGAGTTCCGACCGGTCGTCCACCGGCCCTGAGATGATCAGCGGCGTGCGCGCCTCGTCGATCAGGATCGAATCGACCTCGTCGACGATCGCGAAGTTGTGCCCGCGCTGTGCCAGCTGGGACAGCTCGTACTTCATGTTGTCGCGCAGGTAGTCGAAGCCGTACTCGTTGTTGGTGCCGTAGGTGATGTCGCAGGCGTAGGCCTCCTTGCGCTGCGCATCGTCGAGCCCGTGCACGATCGTGCCGACGGAGAGGCCCAGGAACCGGTAGACCTGACCCATCCACTCGGCGTCGCGCGAGGCGAGGTAGTCGTTCACGGTGACGACGTGGACGCCCTTGCCCTCCAGGGCGTTGAGGTAGACCGGCAGCGTCGCCACCAGGGTCTTGCCCTCGCCGGTCTTCATCTCGGCGATGCCGCCCTCGTGGAGCACCATGCCGCCGATGAGCTGCACGTCGAAGTGGCGCTGGCCGAAGACGCGCTTGGCCGCCTCGCGCACCGTGGCGAAGGCCGGCACGAGGATGTCGTCGAGACTCTTGCCGTTGGCGAGTTCGGCCTTCAGCATGTCGGTGCGGGCGCGCAGGGCCTCGTCCGAGAGGGCCTGGATCTCCGGTTCCAGCGCGTTGATCTGCGCGACGCGCGGGCGGTAGCCCTTGACGCGGCGGTCGTTCGAGGAGCCGAATATCTTCTTGGCGATGGAGCCGAGCATCATAGACCTGCGGACGCGCGAGCCCGCCCACGGGTGAGCGTGGCGGGCCGGCCTGGACGGAGTTGGCCGGGCTTATAGAGGTAAACATCGCCCGGCGCACCTGGAAGGGGCAGCCCTCAACGCATGCCGGTACGGTCACGGTTCCGGCACCGGTGAAATGGCCGCGCTTGCCTTCTCGCCCGACGCGGGCCACCTGTGCCGCGGCGCGACGCCCGGCCGATCCGGCGCGGCGCCGAGACGTGAGCCGAGGACTTCGCCCGTATGCCGAACACCGCCCTTCTCCGGCGCGTCAGCGCGCTCGCCGTCATGGTCGCGATGCCGGGACTGGCGCTGGCCCAGGCACCCCAGAAGGCCCCGACGCCGGCCGCCAACACGCCGGCCGCCGCTGCCCCCGCAGCGACCCCGGCCGCGGCGCCGAGCGCGGACGCGGTCGTGGCGAGCGTGAACGGCAAGCCGATCACGCAGGGCGACCTCGCCATCGCGGCCGATGACCCGGCCCTGTCGCTGCCCGGCGTCGACGAGGCCCAGAAGAAGAGCCTGCTCGTCGACTACATGGTCGACCTCCGTGTCGGCGCGCAGGCCGCCGAGGCCGCCAAGGTCGGCGACACGCCGGAATTCAAGCGCAAGCTCGCCTACTTCCGCGACAAGCTCCTGCTCGACGACTACCTGGAGCAGGAGGCCAAGCGCGCGGTCACGCCTGAGGCGGAGCACGCGATCTACGACCAGACCGTCAAGCTGATGAAGCCCGAGGAGGAGGTGCACGCGCGCCACATCCTGGTGGACAATGAGGCCGAGGCCAAGAAGATCGCCGCGCGCATCAAGGGCGGCGAGGACTTCGCCAAGGTCGCCGCCGAGGCGTCCAAGGACCCGGGCTCGAAGGCCGAGGGCGGCGATCTCGGCTGGTTCACCAAGGAGCGGATGGTGCCCGACTTCGCCAACGCCGCCTTCGCGATGAAGCCCGGCCAAGTCTCCGACCCGATCAAGACCCAGTTCGGCTGGCACGTGATCAAGGTCGAGGAGAAGCGGACCAAGCCGCAGCCGACCTTCGACGAGCTCAAGGAGCAGATCGACCAGCACCTGATCCGCAAGGCGCAGCAGGACATGATCCTGAAGCTCCGCTCGGAGGCCAAGATCGACCGCGCCGACGCGCCGCCGGCGGCTCAGGCCGCGCCCGAGCCGAAGAAGTGACGGTCCGGGTCTGACCGGCGCGGCCCTGCGGGGCCGCGCCCCTTCGTCAGTACGGCCGATCCGGGACGAGGTAGCTGGATCGCGCCGGGGCCGGCTGGGGCGTGATGCCGAGGGCCGAGAGTTCGGCGCCGCGGCGCCCCTCGGCGATCCTGTCGAGCACCGCGATCAGCAGCCACGGACACGCGATGCCGATGAAGAACGCCATGTGACCCTCCCGCGCCGAACCG
This sequence comes from Methylobacterium sp. A52T, assembly GCF_053346095.1. Taxonomy (NCBI): domain Bacteria; kingdom Pseudomonadati; phylum Pseudomonadota; class Alphaproteobacteria; order Hyphomicrobiales; family Methylobacteriaceae; genus Methylobacterium; species Methylobacterium sp. A52T. The sequence goes on from NZ_JBKFBI010000090.1 coordinate 13,754, forward strand.
ATGGACCCGTTCGGCTTAGGAAAATAATAGGCGGGCCGGGCCGGGCCGCAAGCGGCATCCCGGCCGGGATCTCAGATCCAGCCCTGGAGTTCGCGGCGCACGACGTGCTCGATCACCCGCATGCCGAGATCGCTGTCGTTCAGGCAGGGGATGTAGGCGAAGCGCTCGCCGCCGTTCTCCTCGAAATAGTGCCGGTTCTCGCCGTCGAGCTCCTCAAGGGTTTCCAGGCAGTCCGCCGTGAAGCCCGGGGCGACGATCGCCATCCGCTTCACCCCCGACTTCGCGAGTTCCATCACCGTCTCGTCGGTGTAGGGCTTCAGCCACTCCTCGTTGCCGAAGCGCGACTGGAAGGTGACCCGCATCTTCTCCGGAGACAGGCCGAGCGCCTCGCGGATCAGCCGCCCAGTCTTGTGGCACTGGCAATGGTACGGGTCGCCCTTGAGCAGGTAGCTCCGCGGCACGCCGTGGAACGAGGTGAGGATCACCTCCGGCTCGAAGTCGAGCTTGGCCAGGCCCTCGCGGATCGAATCGGCCATGGCGGCGATGTAGACCGGGTCGTCGTGATAGGGCGGCGAGACCCGCACCGTGGGCTGCCAGCGCATGTCCATCAGCGCCCGGAAGGCCTGATCGCAGGCCGTGGCCGAGGTCGCGGCGGCGTATTGCGGGTAGAGCGGCACCAGCAGGATCCGGTCGCAGCCCTGGTCGAGCAGCGCCTGGATCCGGCCGGCGACCTCGGGCTTGCCGTAGCGCATCGCCCAGTCGACGACCACGGACTCGCCCATGGCCGCCTGGAGGCGCTCGCTCTGGCCGCGCGTGATCGTCTTCAGCGGCCCCTCGTTGAGCGCGTTGTTCCAGACGCTGGCGTAGTCGCGGCCCTTCGGCCCGGGGCGCTTCGTCAGGATGATCAGGTTGAGGAGCGGCCACCAGATCAGCCGCGGCACCTCGATCACCCGGCGGTCCGACAGGAACTCCTTGAGATACCGGCGCATCGGCCAGTAGGACGTGCCCTCGGGCGTCCCGAGATTCATCAGGAGCACGCCGACGCGGCCCCAGGCCACCTTCGGGTGGTCGGCCGGAAGGGTGTTCGCCGCGGGCTGCAGCGGTGCGAGGGGCCGGCCATTCGCCAGCGCGGCGGGTTCGACGCGTTCGTTCATGGCAGCGTTCCGGCGCCGCGCGCCGAGATCCTTCCTCTGGCTTCCGATATCCGGCGGCCGGCGCGTACGCCCTGGTACGCCTCGGCTTGGCCGGCGCTTAAACCCCGTCGGGTGCGCTTCCATGTAGGGTGCGAAGCCGCCCGGCGAAGGGCGGACGCGACATGCCGCACCGCGACAGGCCGCGCGCTCGACCCCCGTCCCTAAACACGGGCGGCTCCCCGCCGCAACCGCCGCGCCGATGACGGTGCGCGTCCGCCTCCTATCTCGGCGTGGAAACCGATCGCGAGAGACCATGGCCGCCACACCCGTCGCCGACGCCCTCACGGCCTTCCGCGCCTCCAATTCGCCCTGGCTGAGCCTGCCATTCTTCGCCGACGGGGAGGCCGACGCCGTGGCGGCGCGGGTCGACGCCCGAATCGTCGCGGGCGCCCGCGTCCTGCCGGCACCGGACCGGATCTTCCGCGCCCTCGCCGAGACGCCGCTGCAGGACGTGCGGGCCGTGATCCTCGGGCAGGATCCCTACCCGACACCGGGCGACGCCAACGGCCTCGCCTTCTCGTTCGTGGGCTCCGGTAGCCTGCCCGCCTCGCTGAAGGTGATCCTGGCGGAGGCGGGATCCGACCGCGCCGCCGGCGGCGACCTGACGCCCTGGGCGCGGCAGGGCGTGCTCCTGCTCAACAGTGCGCTCACCGTCGAGGCCGGCAAGGCCGGGGCGCACCTGCGCTACGGCTGGGCCGCGCTGACCGACGCGGCGGTGCGGGCCGTCTCGGCCCGTGCGGAGCCCGCCGTGTTCCTGCTCTGGGGCGCCCAGGCGCGGGCCAGGGCCGCGCTCATCGACGCGACCCGCCACGGCGTGTTCGAGAGCGGACACCCCTCGCCGCTCAACCGGGCTCGGGATTTCCCCAGCTCCGACCCCTTCGGCCGGGCCAACCGGTGGCTCGCCGCGCACGGGCGCCCGCCGATCGACTGGCGCCTCGGCTGAGGCCGGCGGCGATCCCGCGAAGGGGCTATTGAGGTTTGGCGGGCTCGGCGGGCTTCGCCGGCGCGGCGGGGTCCTGGCCGGCGGGCAGGAGCACGTTCTTGGCCACCGTGCCCTCGGGCCCGTACTCGCCGGCCACCGCGAGGCAGGCCTGGTCGCGGTTCTGCGCCATCTGGTTCGACATCAGCGTGAACATGGTCTGCACCCGGTTGCCGAACGGTCCGCGCGGCTGGACGTCGCCGATCTGCACGTTCTGCTTCGCCAGCAAGGCCTCGAACTGGTCGCTGCCGATCCGGTAGCCGCAGACGTTCGAGGCCGCGAAGATGTAGGCGGCGAATTCCAGGGCCCGCGGCGACGGGGCGTTCCGGATCTGCGCCTGCGCCGGCAGGGTCGCGAGCGTGACGGCGGCGAGGAGTGAGATCCGGGTCGTTGTGGGGCGCATGCGCGGCGGTTCCTCGATCGGGGCGGCCTCTCGCGGGCCGCCTCTGGCGGGCGGGACATAGGCCGGACCCGCGCGCGCGCCAATGCGACCGATGACGCGACCCGAGATGCCGGCAATTCATCCTTTCCCGTTCACGGCCCGTTCGCCATAGGTCCAGTCGCCGGCCCGCTGGTCGACGAAAAAGCGGTCGTTTTTCGACGGAACGCCCGGGTGAGAGAGAGTGTTAACCTGCTCGCGTCACGCCAGGACCTGCAGTGTGTCCAGATTCAGGCGGTCCGCATCGCATGTACGGCGTCCATCACCCGGCGGCCTCCATCCCACTCCCGGCTCGCGACGCCGACCGGCGCGCCCGGCCGGGTGCGCAAGGAGCCGCCAGCGCGGAGCGGCGCGGCGCGCCGGCGGTGCCGGTCGCGGCGGTCTGTCCGCACCGCGTCTCGCGCTGGGCCTGGGGCGAGGGCCTGCGGGCCGGGCAGGCCGTGGCGCTCCTGGTGCAGGATCTCGGGCAGGTCGAGGCCATGCGCCTCGGCCTCACCCGTCTCGGACTGCGCGTCGTCTGCCTCGACTGCGCCGGCCGCGACGCGGCGCTGGCGGAAAGCCTCGCGCAGTCGGGCGCCGTGCTGGTCGTCGTCGATACCGCGCTCGCCGACGCCTATGCCGGCGTGATGGGCCGGCTCACCGCCTACCCCGCCCTGTGGTGGAACGGTCCGGGCGCCGACTACGCGAGCCTCGACCTCGCCCTGGCCGAGCACGCCTGACAAGCGCCGCATCGCGGATCGCGGGCCGCGGCACCGTCGCGGACCCGAACCCTGCGTGCTACCCTCCGGCGACGCGACCGGCCCCGTGCCAGGGAGGCCGGCGCCGGGAGACGTCGCCATGACCGCAGCCCTTGCCACGGCCCACGCCGCCAGCCCGGAGGCGCCGGTGCTGCTGCGCAGCGACGCCGACGGGGTCGCGACGCTGACGCTGAACCGGCCGCAGGCCCGCAATGCCCTGTCGATGGCCCTGATGGGCGCGCTCCAGGAGCAGCTCGACGCGATCCGTGCGGATCCGTCCGTGCGGGTGGTGATCCTGCAGGGGGCCGGCCCCGCCTTCTGCGCCGGGCACGACCTCAAAGAGATGCGCGCCGATCCGTCCCGCGAGGCGACCGAGGCGGTGTTCCGCACCTGCGCCCGGCTGATGCTGAGCCTCACGCGCCTGCCGAAGCCGGTGATCGCCCGGGTGCACGGGATCGCCACCGCCGCCGGCTGCCAGCTCGTCGCAACCTGCGATCTCGCCGTCTGCGCCGAGACCGCCCGCTTCGCCACGCCGGGGGTGCAGATCGGCCTGTTCTGCTCGACCCCGATGGTCGCCCTGTCGCGCGCCGTGTCGCGCAAGGCCGCCCTTGAGATGCTGCTGGTCGGTGAGCCGATCGACGCCGCGGAGGCCCTGCGGATCGGGCTCGTCAACCGCGCCGTGCCGGAGGCGGATCTCGACGCGGCCGTGGGCGCCCTGGCGGCCCGGATCGCCGGGAAGGCCCGGCGCGTCCTGGCGATCGGCAAGGAGGCGTTCGGCCGGCAGATCGAGATGGGCCTGGAGGACGCCTACGGCTACACCGCCGAGGTCATGACCCGGAACATGATGATGGCCGACGCGCAGGAGGGGATCGACGCCTTCCTGGGCAAGCGGCTGCCCCGCTGGGAGCCGTGAGCCGGCGACCCGGTCCGCGCACTGGCGCAATACGACGCAGGCCCTCCGGCGCGACGCGCATAGGTGGTGGCGCCGCCCTGCCCTAGGATGAGGAGCCCGTCCGACCCTGCCGGGCTCGGCGCCGCCACGCGGAACGGCTGATGAGCACCATCGACCTGCTCGGTCTGACGCTGTCCTTCTACGGCACGATGCCGCCGCCGCGGCCCCCGCGGCCGAACCGCAACGGCGCGACCTGGGCGGCCGCCGTGATCTTCGGCGGTGTCTGCCTCGCGACGATCGGGCCGATGATCACCATCTGGAGCTTCCACCGGCCCTATGCCGAGGCCAAGGCGCGCTGCATCGCCTCCGGCGGCCGGGTCCTGTACGGGGCCCTCGACGGCAGCGGACCCTATCGCTGCGAGCGGCCCGCGGCCGCCGCGGCCGCCACGCCCATTGCGCAACCGGCCAAGCCGGCGGATTAATCCGCCCGCCGCATGCGCTTCAGGTCGATCCGGCGCCTCCCGACGCGAACCCGGATAGCCTCACCTTGGAAAACGCGATCACCCGCTGGGTCCAGTCGACCGCCCTGATGCGGTCGGATGTCGAGGCCCTGATCGGCTTCGCGCTGGCGATCGGCGTCACGCTGCACGCCCTGCTGCGCAAGCGCCGGGTCAGCGTGGCGGTGGGCTGGATCGGGCTCGCGTGGCTGTCGCCGATCTTCGGGACCGCCCTGTACCTGACCTTCGGCATCAACCGGGTCTCGCGCCGCGCGCGGCGGCTGCGGACCAAGCCGTCCGACGCGACGCAGCTGCCCGACACCGACGACGCCGTGGTGCCGGAGGCGCTCTGGCCCCTCGACCGGGCCATCCGGCGGATCACGAGCCTGCCGGCCTTCGCCGGCAACACCGTGCAGATGTTCCGCAACGGCGACGCCGGCTATCCGCAGATGCTGGCGGCGATCCGCGAGGCGCGGTCCAGCATCGGCCTGTCGAGCTACATCTTCCGGGACGACGCCACCGGCCGCGAGTTCTGCGACGCCCTCGTGGAGGCGAAGGCCCGGGGCGTGCAGGTCCGCGTCATCATCGACGGGATCGGCGGCGGCTATTTCCGCGCGCCGGTCTACCACCGCCTGACGGCCGCCGGGGTGCCGGCCGCCCTGTTCATGCACTCCGCCCTCCCCTGGCGGATGCCGTTCCTCAATCTGCGCTCGCACAAGAAGCTGCTGATCGTCGACGGCCGGATCGCCTTCACGGGCGGCCTCAACATCTCGCACCCGAACCGCGTCGCCCTGAAGCCCGAGCACCCGATCCGGGACACGCATTTCCGCCTGACCGGCCCCGTGGTCGAGCAGCTCGCCGCCGCGTTCGCGGCCGACTGGGCCTTCGTGGACGGCGAGATCCTCGACGGCCCGCCGTGGTTCGTCGACCTCGAGCCCTGCGGACCGAGCGTTGCTCGGGCAGTGACCTCCGGCCCGGACGCGGACGTCGAGAAGATCGAGCAGGTCATCCTCCAGGCGCTCGCCTGCGCGCGCCGGTCGGTGCGCTTCGTGACGCCCTACTTCCTGCCCGACGAGCTGGTGACCGGCGCCCTTGCCCAGGCCGCGACCCGGGGCATCACCGTCGACGTGATCATCCCGCGGGTCAGCGACCACCCCTACATCGACTGGGCGACCCGGGCGCATCTCGACCCGCTGCTGCGGGCCGGCGTGAACGTCTGGCTCGACGAGCCGCCCTTCGACCATTCCAAGGCGATGGTGGTCGACGACGTCTGGTGCTTCGTCGGCAGCGCCAACTGGGACATGCGCAGCTTCCGGCTCAATTTCGAGCTGAACGTCGAGATCATCGACGCCGACCTCGCCGCCGACCTCGACCGGTTCATGCGCGGCAAGATGGAGGCGCGGCTCAGCCGGGAGGATCTCGCCGCGCGCGTCCTGCCGATCCGTCTGCGCGACGCAGCCGTGCGACTGCTGCTGCCATACCTTTGAACCGGGCGGGGGCGTGCGCCTCCGGCGCCGGGCCGAGATGGACGACGATCGGCCGGTGATCGGAGCGCCCCCGCGGCAGCACCGCGTGCGCGTGGCAGACGAGCCCGCGGGCGAGGCAGCGGTCGAGCCGCAGCGGCAGCACCTCGACCATCGCGTGGGTCGATTGCCGCGGTCCGACGTCGCGGAAGCCCGGGATCAGCGCCGGGCCGACGATGTTGTAGTCGCCGAGCACGGCCGCCCGCGGCGGCAGCTCGCTGACGATGCGGCGCAGCTGGCGCCGGTTCAGCATCTGTCCGTGCGACAAGTGGACGTTGGCCACGCCGAACTCGCCGAGATCGAGGATCTGACAGACCCGGTGCACGAGGGCGCCGGAGGGGAGCGCGATGACCCGGGGCGGCGCCGCCCAGGGCTTCGGGCTCCACATGGCGAGCCCGTGGATCCGGCCCGGCAGAGGCGCCCAGGCGTAGTGGCCGCCGATCCGGTCCAGCAGGAAGCCGATGGCGCGGGTCGCCTCCTGCATCAGGAGCAGGTCGGGCTTCTCCTGCGCCACGAGGGCGGCGACGTCGTCGACCGCCGCGCCGGTGCGCCGCAGCAGGTTCCAGCTCACGATCTTGAAGGGCTGGTGCGGCCGCTCGGCAGGGCGGATCGGCGTGACGGCTGACGGTGCGGGGGTGGAGCGGGCCGGGCGTGCAGCAGGATTCATCGGGCCGGTCTCGTACCTCAACGCGCGGCGCTCCCGCCACCGCCACGCTCTAACGCGCCCGGAGCCGGGACGTTCGACGGCATTCGCGCCGGGCCCGGGCGTGCCGCGGCCGGCGCGGGCGCGGTCCGACCCGGGCGCCCCACAGCCCATCGCCGGGCGACGCTTGAGGCCGACCCGGTCGGCGGCCTAAGAGCCGGCATGGCGATGCCGGCCGCTCCGCGGATCGCCGCGCACCGCCATCCCACCGATCCCGTCCGGAGGCCATGACGGCGTTCAGCTTCATCCATGCCGCCGACCTGCACCTCGGCAGCCCGCTGTCGGGTCTGGCCGCGCGCGACGCGGAACTGGCCCGGCGGCTCGCCGCGGCGAGCCGGCAGGCCTTCGAGGATCTGGTGAGCCAGGCGATCGAGCGGTCGGTCGCGTTCGTGGTTGTGGCGGGCGACGTCTACGACGGCGACTGGGCCGACACCACGATCGGCCTGTTCTTCGCCAGGCAGGTCGCGCGCCTCGACCGCGCCGGCATCCGGACGATCCTCGTGCGCGGCAACCACGACGCCGAGAGCGTCATCACCCGCTCGATCACGCTGCCAGCCTCCGTCCACGTCTTCCCGACCGCCCGCGCCGGCACCCTGCGCCTCGACGCGCTCCGCGTCGCGGTCCACGGCCGCAGCTTCCAGGGCCGGGCCGTGGAGGAGAACCTCTCGCTCACCTACCCGGCCGCCGTGCCGGGCTGGTTCAACCTCGGGGTCCTGCACACCTCCTGCACCGGCCACGCCGCCCACGAGACCTACGCCCCCTGCTCGGTCGCAGACCTCGCGGCCCGGGGCTACGAGTACTGGGCGCTCGGTCACATCCACGAGTACGCCGAGCTGTCCCGGGATCCCTGGATCGTGTTCCCCGGCAATCTCCAGGGCCGGAGCGTGCGCGAGTGCGGCGAGAAGGGCGCCGTCGTGGTCGACGTCGCCGACGGGCGCGTGACCGGCGTCAGCCGCCTGCCCCTCGACCGGGCGCGGTTCGAGCAGATCACGGTCGACCTCGCGGCGGTGGCCGACGCGCGCGGCGCCGTCGAGGCCGTCGAGGCGGCGCTGAGGCCCCTGGCCGGGGTCGCGGCGCGCCGGCTGCTCCTGGTCCGCGTCCACCTCGCGGGGACGACCCGGGCCCACGACGCCCTCGCGGCCGATCGCGAGTCTCTGACGGCCGAGATCCAGGCGGCCGCGCACCGGCTGCACGAGGACATCTGGCTGGAGCGCCTGAAGATCGAGACCCGCCGCCCGCGCGCCGCGGCGGAGCCGACCGGCGCCGCCATCGACCCCGCGGCCCTGCTCGCCGACCTCGACCGCGACCCCGAGTTCCGCGCCCGGGCGAAGGCGGCGCTGGCCGAGATCGGCGGCCGGATGCCAGGGACGGCCGCCGCCGAGGCCGACCTCGACGCGGAGTTCGACGCGCTCTGCGCCGAGGCCGAGGCACTCGTCCTCGGGCGCCTCGGCGGCCGGCACTGCTGAGGCGCGCGCCCATGGACCCCCGATGCGCCTGATCCGCCTCGCCCTCGAGCGCTACGGCGCCTTCACGGACCGCACCGTCGCGTTCCGGCCGGACGCGCGCCTGCACGTGGTGCTGGGCGCCAACGAGGCCGGCAAGAGTACCGCGCTGGCGGCGGTCACCGACCTGCTGTTCGGCTTCGGGAAGACGACGCCCTACGCCTTCCTGCACGACATGCCGCAGTTGCGGCTCGGCGCCGAGATCGCCGCCGCCGACGGCCGCCGGCTGTCCTTCCGCCGCCGGAAGGGCAACAGCCGCACCCTCATCGACGCCGCCGACGCGCCACTCGCCGACGACGCGCTGGCCCCGTTCCTCGGCGGCCTGTCCCGGACTGTGTTCTGTCGGGCCTTCGGGCTCGACGCGGCGAGCCTCCGGGCCGGGGGCCGCGAGATGGTCGACGTGGAGGGCGAGGTCGGCGCGAGCCTATTCGCGGCGGGCTCGGGCCTGCGCGGCCTCACAGAGCTGCAGACGACGCTCGACGCGGAGGCCGACGCCATCTTCGCCCCGCGCCAAGCCAAGCACAGGACCTTCTACCAGGCGCTGGAGCGCCACGAGACGGCCCGGCGGGCGATCCGCGAGCGGGGCCTGCGCGCCGGCGACTGGCGCGCCCTGAACGACGAGATCGCCGCGGCGGCCGCGCAGCTCGAGGTTCTCCGGTCCGAGCAGAAGGCCGGCGCGGTCGCGCGCGCCCGGCTGGAGCGGTTCAAGCGCGTCCGCCCGATCATCGCCGAGATCGACGCGCTGGAGCGGCGCATCGCCGCCGAGACCGACCTCGTCGACGCGGATCCCGCCTGGATCGCCCGCCTCGGGGCCGCCCTGGACGCGTGCCGCGCCGCGGATGCCGAGGCGGAGCGGACCGAGACCGCGCGCGACCGGGCCCGCGGCGAGGCCGAATCGGTGCCGGTCGAGCCGGGGCTGACCCATCGGGCGGACGAGATCCTGGCGGCGTTCAGCGGCACCCGGGAGTTCGAGAAGGGCGGCACCGACCTGCCCCGCCTCGAGGGCGACACCCACAAGGTCGGGCTGGATCTGGAGCGGCTGCGCGCCCGGATCGGCGTGCCCGACCTCGCCGCGCTGGAGGCCCGCCAGCCCCCGGACGCCGCGCGGGCGCGGACCGAGCGGCTGATCCGCGACGGCCGGACCCTGGCGGCCGCCGAGGAGCAGATCGCCCGCGACCTCGCCGCCGCCCGCGCCGAGCGGGAACGCCTCGCCCGCGAGGTGGAGGCGGCCGACGCGGCCCGGGACCCGACCCCGCTCCGGGAGGCGCTGAAGCCCCTCGCCCGACTGCACGAGTGGATCGCCGCCCGCGACACCCTCGACGGCGCGATCCGCCGGGAGGCGGCGCTGCTGCGCAACCAAGCCGAGCGGCTGTCGCCGCCGGTGCCCGACCTCGCCGCCCTCGTGCGGACGCCCCTGCCGGCCCCCGACACGCTGGCGCGCTACCGTCAGCGCCTCGAGGCGAAGACCCGCGAGCACGAGCGGGCCGCCGACCGGTGCGACGCGGCCCACCGGCAGGTCGCTGTCACCCGGGTGCGGCTGCGCGAGCGCGAGGCCGGCCGGCCCGTCGCCACCCGGGAGCGGCTCGACGCCCTGCGGGCGACCCGCGACGCGGCGTTCGCGCCGCTGCGCGACGCCCTCGCGGCCGGCTGGGCGGCCGCC
>NZ_JBKFBI010000091.1:0-23488 GCF_053346095.1 Methylobacterium sp. A52T
GGCCCGCGCCCCGGCCGGGACCGCGGCCCGCGCCGCGACCGCTTCGAGGGCGGCCGTCCGGAACGCCGCGACGACCAGCGCGGCGCCGAGCAGCGCCATTCCGGCCCGCGGCCGGACCAGCGGCCGCCGCGGCGCGAGCGGGCGCCCGATCCGGACTCGCCCTTCGCCAAGCTCGCGGCCCTGAAGGCGCAGCTCGAGGCCGGCGACGGCGGGAAGCGCTGACCCGCGGCGGATGCGCGAGGACCGGCAGCGCCTCGACAAGTGGCTGTGGTTCGCGCGCTTCGCGCGGACCCGGTCGCTCGCGGCGCGGCTGGCCTCAGACGGCTTCGTGCGGGTGAACGGCAGCCGGGCCGAGAACCCCGCGAAGGCCATCGGCATCGGTGACGTGGTCACGGTGGCGGCCCCGCACGCGACCCTGGCCGTGCGGGTCCTCGGTCTCGGCCTGCGCCGCGGCCCGGCGCCGGAGGCGCGGCTGCTCTACGACGACCTGTCCGGTGGTACCCTGTCGGTCGAGGACGGGCCGGACGAGCCGTCCGAGTGATGAGGGCGCGCCACAGCGACCGCGCGAGCGACCCGGCGCGAACCCTTGCGGCGACCGCACGCTTGTCAGTCCGGGAGGCAGCGTCTAGAGCCGTGGGCCTCCGGGATCCGTCCCCGTGTCGGGTCTCACCGGCGTTCCCCTCGCAGCACCCTCCGGGCGCGCGGGCCGTCTCCAGGCTCCGCCCGGGCCAAGTCGAGTTTTAGGACGAAGACATCCGATGACCTACGTCGTCACCGACAATTGCATCAAGTGCAAGTACACGGACTGCGTCGAGGTCTGTCCGGTGGACTGCTTCTACGAAGGCGAGAACATGCTCGTCATCCATCCGGACGAGTGCATCGATTGCGGCGTCTGCGAGCCGGAATGCCCGGCCGAGGCGATCAAGCCCGACACCGAGTCGAATCTCGACACGTGGCTGAAGCTGAACGCGGACTACGCCAAGTCCTGGCCGAACATCACGCAGAAGAAGGAAGCCCCGGCCGACGCCAAGGATTGGGACGGCAAGACCGGGAAGCTCGAGGCGCATTTCTCGCCCAACCCCGGCTCGGGCGACTGACCCCGGGCCGGCCCCGCGGGGTCTGACACCGGCCCGCGGCCAGCTTCCCAGAATGCGGGGAGAGAGGCCGGGCCGGTGCCGCGGCTGAACCCCGCGGCGGGGCTGCGTCATACGAAGGCCTGATACGCGGCCAGGTCATTCCTGTCCCGCCGCACCAGTGTAAAACTCTTTGGCGCCGCGCTCGGTCCGCGCGTGCGTCTTCAGGGATGCTTTGATCTGCGCGCCGGATTGTGGTAGACAATCCGCCTGCCGTCGCTCGCGCCTGACGTGCTCCCTCCGGCTGAAACGCCTTCGCTTTTCGTGGGTTAGGAGTATTACGCGCCCGACCGCTGGAGGAGACTTCGGCGGACGGGCTAGGCGTTCGCACGGCCGCGCCGGGGAACGCCCGGATTCGTGCGCTCCGCGCCGGGTCCGGGAGCGGCGAGGCAGACCGGGTGTCCCGCCCGGAAGAACACGGTTTCGCGCGGCGCCGAACGCTGCGCGCCAGTGGAGGCCCTTCTCGCATGACCACAGCCAAGAAGACGACGACCGCAGGCCGGCAGGGTTTCAAGACCGGCGAGGCTGTCGTGTATCCGGCCCACGGCGTCGGTCGCATCACCGCGATCGAGGAGCAGGAGATCGCCGGCTACAAGCTTGAGCTGTTCGTCGTATCGTTCGAGAAGGACAAGATGGTCCTGCGCGTCCCGACCGCGAAGGCCAACAGCGTGGGCATGCGCAAGCTGGCCGAGCCGGAGCTGGTCAAGAAGGCGCTCGACCTGCTGACTGGCCGCGCCCGGATCAAGCGCACCATGTGGTCGCGCCGCGCGCAGGAATACGAGGCCAAGATCAACTCGGGCGACCTGCTCGCCGTGACCGAGGTCGTGCGCGACCTCTTCCGGTCCGAGGCCCAGCCGGAGCAGTCCTACTCCGAGCGCCAGCTCTACGAGGCCGCCCTGGATCGGATCGTGCGCGAGATCTCGTCGGTGAACCGCATCACCGAGACCGAGGCCCTGAAGCTGATCGAGCAGAGCCTCGCCAAGTCGCCCCGCCGGGCGAAGAGCGAGGCGGAGCCCGAGGCCGAGGCCGACGGTGACAGCGAGGGCGACGACATCCAGGAGGAGGCCGCCTGAGGCGCGCTTCCCTCCGCGGACGACATCGAACCCGGCCCCTAAGGCCGGGTTTTTTGTGCCTGGACCGGTCCGGCCCCGCGCGCCGGCGCGGTCGTTTTGGGACAGCCGGGCTGGACGGCGCGCGGTCGGATCCCATCTGATCGGGACGGAACACGATTTCGTGGCCGCCCGGTTGTCGCATTGTGGGGCATCGGGACGGAACTTTCGCGTTTTGCCTTCCGTTGTCGGTTGCCTGGCGTCGCCTCCCGGTGGCGCCTGCGCGTCGGCCTATTGGTTCGACGCCGCAACAGCACTCGACAACAAGAGGCAGGCGGATGGCTGAGATCGCGGGAATTCGACGGCAGTTCATACGGACTGCCATGGAGGCACCCTTCCTGGCCCGGGAAGAAGAGCGCGGCCTCGCCGTCCGCTGGAAGGACGAGCGTGACGAGCGGGCCCTCCACCGACTGATCTCCGCCCATATGCGCCTCGTCATCGCCCTGGCGGGGCGTTTTCGTCACTACGGCCTGCCCATGGCTGATCTCGTCCAGGAAGGGCATGTCGGCCTGATGGAGGCCGCGGCCCGGTTCGAGCCCGAGCGGGACGTCCGCTTCTCGACCTACGCGACGTGGTGGATCCGCGCGTCGATCCAGGATTACATCCTGCGCAACTGGTCGATCGTGCGCGGCGGCACGTCCTCCGCGCAGAAGGCCCTGTTCTTCAACCTGCGGCGGCTGCGCGCCCGGCTGATGCAATCCACCGAGGAGCATGTCGGCGACGAGATCCACCGCCGCATCGCCAGCGCCATCGGCGTGTCGCGGGACGACGTCGCTCTGATGGACGCCCGCCTGTCCGGTCCCGACATGTCGCTCAACGCCCCGGTGGGCGAGGACAGCGACGCCTCCTCGGAGCGGATGGACTTCCTCGTCGACGGCGCCGACCTGCCGGACGAGACCGTGAGCGCCACGGTCGACGGCGAGCGTCGCTTGAGCTGGCTCCAGCAGGCCCTGACCGTGCTGTCGGAGCGCGAGCTGCGCATCCTGCGCGAGCGCCGCCTCGCCGAGGATCAGGCGACCCTGGAAGCCCTGGGCCAGAGGCTCGGCATCTCCAAGGAGCGCGTCCGCCAGATCGAGAACCGGGCCCTGGAGAAGCTGCGCCGCGCCCTGGCCGACCGCTTCCCCGCCGCCACCGGCAGCCCGCATATCGGCTGAGCGCCACGGCCCGACACCGACGCGAAACCCGGCCCCGAGGCCGGGTTTTCGCGTTTCAGAGGGCCCCGCGTCCGGCACCCGCCGTCGCCGCGCGGCGATCCGGGATGGGGGGCGGCAGTCGGCGCGGCGTCGTCCGGTGGCTCCGCAGCGCGCGGAGGCGCGCCCGATCGGGCGCGATGACGGTTCGACGCGGGGCGCGGTCGCGCGGCCGGTTCAGGCTCCCTGAGCGGCGGTGCTGCGCCGCTCCCGCCGGCGGGAGCGCCGGCCGGGCTCGGGCGTCGCGTCGAGCCAGATCACCAGCGCGAGGGCGATGAGCGCCGGCAGGCCGAGGGCCAGGAAGGCGCCGGTCCAGCCGAACATCCCGTAGGACAAGCCGCCGTACCAGCCCGACAGAGCGCCGCCGACGCCCTGGACGGCGTTGACGCTGCCGATGGCCGTCTGGGTCCGGCCGGATCCCCAGGTCAGGTCGGCGACGATGACCGGCACCGCCACCCCGACGATGCCAGAGGCGACGCCGTCCAGCACCTCGGCGGCGATCAGCCAGACCGGATCGTCGATGAGGCCGGACAGGAGCGCCCGCACCGGCAGGACCGCGAAGGCGACCATCAGCAGCTGGCGGCGGCCGCGCTTGTCGGCGAGCGATCCGGCGAACAGCGCCACCGGGACCATCACCAGCTGGGCCACCATGACGTAGCGGGCCGTCCAGGTCGTGGCGTCGGCCGCGGTCGCGACCAGCTTCTGGCCGAGCAGCGAGAGCATGCCGCCGTTCCCGAGATTGAACAGGGTCAGCGCCACGGTCAGCACCAGCAGGCGACGATTTCCCAGGACCTGGCGGAGGCCGCTGCGCTCCGGCTCGTCCGACTCGTCCTCCTTCCAGCCGACGGCGCGGCGGCGGCTCCACGCCTTGGCCGGCATCGTCGCCGTCGCGGCGATCGCCGCCAGCGCCATGCCACCGAGGACCCAGAAGGCGATCGCCGGGCCGAAATAGCCGGTGCCGAGGCTGATGGCGCCCGCCGCGATCAGGATGCCGATGTGATTGAAGGCCTGGTTGCGCCCCTGCTGCGCGGGGAACCGGTCCTTCCCGACGATACCCAGGGTCAGCGCGGCGACGGCCGGCAGCAGCAGGGTGCCTCCGGCCGCCGCGAGGAGCTGCGCGCACAGCACCGCCGGGAAGCTGCGGGCCGGCAGGAGCAGCAGCGTTCCCACCAGGATCGCCCCGCAGGCCAGCGCGATCAGCAGGCGCGGGCGCGGGAACCGGTCGACCAGGGCACCGAACGGTCCGCTCAGGAACAGCGTGCCGATGCCGACCAGCGTGATGACGAACCCGACCCGCGCGGGGCTCCACGAGGCCGATTCTGCCAGCCAGGTCCCGAGAAAGGGTCCGAGGCCGCCCTGGATGTCCCCGATGAACAGGTTGATCAGGGCGAGGTTTGCGGTGGGGGCCATGCGATCCTGGAGCCGTTTCGGGCCCCGGACCTGTACTCCCCCCCCGGAACGGTCAAGCCCGGATCGCCGCCATCATCGCCGCACCGCTCCCGCGGCCGACTCGCCGCACCGGCCTCACGGCTCCGCCGGACCGTACTGCATCAGCCCCTCCCCGAACGACCAGTTCTCCGGGTTGACCTCGACGAGGTTGATGAAGACGTCCCCCGGCGCCACGCCGGGATCGCGGGCGAGGTTGCGGGTCACTGCGGCGTAGAGGGCGCGCTTCTGCGCGGTGCCGCGCGTCGCGTTGGCGGTGATCTGGACGATCACGAGGCGGTCGCTGCGCCGGATCCCGAGATAGTCGGGACCGTAGACGAAGTCCGACGCGTCGTGCTGGTGCACCAGGGCGAACAGGTCGCCCTCCGGCACCGCGAAGGTCTCGCGCATGGCGTCGTAGACACCCGCGACGAGAGCGGCCCGGTAGGTCTCGGTCGTCCCGGCACGCAGGGAGATGCGGGTCAGAGGCATGGTCTGGCTCCTCGATCGGTCGGAGATCAGCGGCCGCGCGCCGCGGCGAGGCCGGGCGCGGCGAGATGGGCGATCGCGGTTCCGGACAGTCCGGAGTCCGCCTCGGCGCGGAGGGTGAAGCGGGTGAGGCGCCATCCGCCGGGATCGAGCCCGGCCACTGTGGCGAGGACGTCGCGCCCGGCCGCGATGTCGCGCCCGCGCCCCCGCTCGTCGTCGCGCAGGGCGGCGAGATCCTCCGCCGGCCCGACGAGACGCGTCTCCTCCGAGAGGGCGCCCGCCGCGTCCCCCGGCCCGAACGCGGCGGCGACCGCCAGCCACGTCTCGATGCGCGGCCGGCCGAAGCTCGCGATCACGGCGCCGAACCCGGCCCCGGCCAGGAACTCGGCGGCGGCGCCGGCATCCTGCCAGAGATAGAGAGAGCTGTAGGCGTTGGCGGCGGCCCCGCGCGCCCGGTCCTCGACCGTGAAGGCCTTGAAGACGAGGCCGGGCACCGCGTCCCAGGCCGGCGCACGGGCGGCGACGCGCGCGCGGATCCTGTCCATGGCGTAGTCGGCCGGCAGACGATGCCGGTAACGGGTGATCAGCATGGGGCACTCCCGAAGAGGCCCGCAGGCTTGCACGCCGCCTCGATAACGGCGACATATCGGCGCCGATATCTACGATAAGAGTGCGTTATGGTCGTCGACCGTCCCCTCGACCTCGAAGGCGTCCTGGCCTTCGTGCGCGTGGTCGATCTCGGCAGCTTCACCCGGGCCGCCGAGGCGCTCGCCACCTCGCAGGCGGCGATCAGCCTGCGGCTGAAGCGGCTCGAGGACCGGCTCGGCACGCGCCTCCTGGACCGGACCCCGCGGCACGTGGACCTGACGCGCCAGGGCGCCCTGTTCCTGCCGGCCGCTCGGCGCCTCCTGGACGCCCATGACAGCGCCGTGGCCGACGCGGCAACGGCGCAGCCCGCCCGGCTCAGCCTCGGGATCAGCGACCACGTCGCCGGCCCCGACCTGCCGGTGCTGCTGCGGCGCCTGGGCCTGGATCGGGCCGGGCTGATCACGGAGGTGCGGATCGTCCCGTCGCGCGACCTCGCGGCCGCGTTCGGATCCTCCGGCGAGGGCGGCTACGACGCGGTGATCTTCCGGACGGAGGACGAGGCCGGCCACGGCGGCGCGGTCCTGGCGGAGGAGCGGCTGGGCTGGTTCGCCGCACCGGATTTCCCGGCGCCCCGGCCGGGCGAGACGCTGCGGCTGGCGGGACTCGCGGGCCCCTGCACGGTCCGGGGCGCGGCGATGCGGGCTCTCGACGCGGCCGGGCTCCCCTGGACCGAGGTCTTCGTCGGCGGCGGCGTGCTGGCGGTGGGGGCGGCCGTGATGGCGGGGCTGGCGGTGGCGGCCCTGGCGCCTAGTACGGCACCGGCCGGCGCCGTTGAGGTCGGCAGCCGGTTCGGGCTGCCCGAACTGCCGCGCACCTTCGTGGTCCTGCGCGCCCGCCGCCTGGCCGGGCGCCCCGCCGAGGCGCTGCGCGCGCTGGCGGCGGCCTATCGCGGTCCCGGCGGCCGCTGATTGGCCGCCGGCTCGTCCGGTCCTCAGGAGGCGAGCGGGCCCTGGGCGCCCTGCTGCTCCATCACCTTCTGCCGGTAGAGGCCGACAAAATCGATCGGGTCGATGTACAGGGGCGGGAAGCCGCCGTTGCGCACCGCCTCGGCCACGATCTGGCGGGCGAAGGGGAAGAGCAGGCGCGGGCACTCGATCATCACCGCCGGATGGATCTGGTCGGCCGGGATGTTGAGGAGCCGGAAGACACCGGCATAGGTCACCTCGAAGGCGAACAGCACCTCGTTCTGGATCTTGGCGTCGCCCTCGAGCTTCAGCTCGACCTCGAAATCGGTCTCGGAGAGCTGCTGCGCGTTGACGTTCACCTGGATGTTGATCTGCGGCCCCTGGCCCTCCTTGGGCTGGAGCGAGCGCGGTGCGTTCGGATTCTCGAAGGAGAGGTCCTTCGTGTACTGCGCCAGGGCGTTGATGGTCGGCGCATCGCCCTGCGGCATGCCGCCGCCGTTGCCGTTCGCTGCCGGAGAGTCGGCCATGCGGATCATCCTTCTCGATCGACCGGCAGGGCCGGCGCGGGTTGTTGTCGCGGCGGGAGCGGCTGGATCACGCCGCGGAACTGCCCAAACGGCAGGGCCGCTAACACGCGGGCCGGGCCTGGACAAGCGAGCGGGCGCGGCGCTGGCGCCGGCAGCCCCCAAGACCCATATCGACCGGATCGCAATTGACGCGTGGGTTCGATCAACCGGCCGACACAACCGGCTCGCTCCCGACGCGTTGGTCGGATATGAGTCGGCCAGACCTCTGCGCGCTTAGCCGGCGCCGCACCGCGCGCGACCTGAGCAAGGGGCACAGGGTCTCGCCGCGGCCACCATCGGATCGGTGATGCAGGACAGTTTCGACGTTACGACGATCATCTTCCTCGCGCTGGCCGTCTTCGTGATCTGGCGTCTGCGCTCGGTGCTCGGTCAGAAGACGGGGGCCGAACGCTCGCCGTTCAAGCCGGTCGACCGCAGTCGGACAGAGCCCCAGGCGCGCTCCGACGGCGACAACGTCGTGCGCCTGCCCGGCGCTGACCGGGTCCAGGCCGCGCCGCAGCCCGCCGCCGCCCCGCGGGACTGGCGCGGGATCGCCGAGCCGGGATCCGAGGTCGCGCGCGGCCTGGAGGCCTGCATCCAGGCGGAGCCCAGCTTCGACCCCCGCGCCTTCATCGAGGGCGCCAAGTCGGCCTACGAAGCCATCATGATCGCCTTCGCCAAGGGTGACCGGAAGACCCTGCGCGGCCTCCTCTCGAAAGAGGTCGGCGAGGCGTTCGAGCGGGCGATCGCCGAGCGCGAGCGCAACCGGCAGACGCTCGAGACCACCT
Organism: Methylobacterium sp. A52T; assembly: GCF_053346095.1. Lineage (NCBI taxonomy): Bacteria > Pseudomonadati > Pseudomonadota > Alphaproteobacteria > Hyphomicrobiales > Methylobacteriaceae > Methylobacterium > Methylobacterium sp. A52T. Next base: position 8,254 of record NZ_JBKFBI010000091.1, read on the forward strand.
TCGTGTCGATCGACAAGGCCGAGATCGTCGCCGTCGAGGTGCGCAACCGCGTGGCCCACGTCACCGTGCGCTTCCTGTCGAACCTGATCACCGCCACCCGCGACGCCGACGGCAAGGTGGTGGACGGCAGCGCCGAGACGGTGGTCGAGGTGCCGGATGTCTGGACCTTCGCCCGCACGCTCGGCTCGCGGGACCCGAACTGGCAGCTCGTGGCCACCGAGGCCGGCGCCTGAGTCCGTGACCGGCGTTCCGTGACGATCTTGCCGTGCCGATGTCCCGCGCCCGGTCCGGAGCAGTCCCGGCCGCCCTCCTCGCGTCCCTCCTGAGTCAAGCCGTGTCCGCCGCGCCGACGGCGGTCGGCGGCGCGGTGCTGACCTCCGTGGCCGCGGCGGACCTGCCAGGCTTCCCCGGCGCGGGGGCGGAGGCGGCGCTCGACGCCTTCCGCCGCGTCTGCGCGGCCCCGCCGCCCGCCCTGCCCCAGCCCGACGGCGTCGCGGGAGATCCGGCCGCCCTCGCGGAGGCCTGCGCGGCCGCCGCCGGCCCCGTGCCCGACGCCGCCGCCTTCTTCCGCGAGCGGTTCGAGGCGTTCCGCGTCGCGCGGCCCGGCGCGGACCGGCCCGGCTTCCTGACCGGCTATTTCGAGCCGGAACTCACCGGCTCGCTGGAGCCCGGCCCGGATTTCCCGACGCCGGTCCTGGCCCGCCCCGACGACCTGATCTCCCTCGGCCCCGGCGAGACCCGCCCGGGGCTCGACCCGGGCCTGCGCGCCGCCCGCGCCACCGCGGACGGCTTCGCCCCCTATCCCGACCGCGCGGCGATCGACGACGGCGCCCTCGGCGCGCGGGCGAAGCCGATCCTGTGGCTGCGCGACGCGGTCGACCTGCTGGTCCTGCAGGTCCAGGGCTCCGGGCGCGTCCGGCTGCCGGACGGGCGCGCGGTGCGGGTGCTCTACGACGGCCGCAACGGCCGCCCCTACACGGCGGTGGCCAAGCTGATCGTCCAGGAGGGCCACCTGCCCCTGGAGGGCCTGACGCTTGCCCGCTGGACCGGCTGGCTGCGCGCCCATCCCGAGACCGCCAAGCGCCTGATCCGCGCCAACGCCTCCTACATCTTCTTCCGCCTCGCTCCGGTCGCGGATCCGGCCCTCGGGCCGCCGGGCGCCGCGAACGCCCCGCTCAGCCCGGGCCGCAGCCTGGCGGTGGATTCGACCCTCTGGCGCTACGGCCTGCCGTTCTGGCTCGCCGGCCCCCTCCCCGGCGCGACGCCAGGCGAGGCCGGGCGCCTCGTCATCGCCGCCGATACCGGCTCGGCGATCGTCGGCCCCGCCCGCGGCGACCTCTTCGTCGGCACCGGTGCGGAGGCCGGCGTGGCCGCCGGCAACCTCCGCGACGCGATCGGCTTCGTGGTCCTGCTGCCGCGCCGCGCGGCGGTGCCCGGAGCCGCGCCGTGAGGACCCCGCGCCGCGGGCGCCGCCTTACCGCGGGAGAGACCCGCCTCTGGGACGCGATCGCCAAGCTGGTCACGCCACTGCCGGGCCGCGTCGGCCCGGTGCCCGAGACGCCTCCGCCGCCGGGCCCGACCGCCACCATGCCGGCCCTCTCGGCGCCGATCCTGAAGCCCAGCGCGCCGCCGGCCGCCAAGAGGCCGCGGGCGAAGCACCCGCCGAAGCCGGCTCCGGAGCCGGCGCGCCCGGCCACCGCCGCTCCCTACCAGGCGCCGCCCCAGCGGCACGCGCCGAGTGCCGGGCTGGAGCGGAACGCCAAGCTCGGCCTGCGCCGGGGGCGACTCGCGATCGAGGCGCGGATCGACCTGCACGGGATGGTGCAGGCCGAGGCCCACGCCGCGCTGACGGGCTTCCTGCTCCGCGCCCGGGCCGCCGGGCATTCCTACGTGCTGGTCGTCACCGGCAAGGGCGGCCCGGGCCACGCGGACGCCTTCTCCGAGCGGGGCGTCCTCCGCCGCAGCGTGCCGCACTGGCTGCGGGGGCCGGATCTGCGCGGCATCGTCCTCGGGTTCGAGGAGGCCGCCCGCCACCACGGCGGCGGCGGCGCCCTCTACGTGCGCCTGCGGCGGCGGTAGGGCGGGTCCGCGCCCGGGACGCGCGGCAACCCGTCCGGATCCGCGCGGTTGCGGCGAGGTCCGATACCGATGATATCCGGGGCGGCGCACGGGGCGCCGCGGACGCAGAAGTCGCGAGAGAGATGCCGGAGCTTCCCGAGGTCGAGACCGTGCGGCGGGGATTGGCGCCCGCCCTGGTCGGCGCGCGGTTCAGCCGCGTCACCCTGCGCCGGCCCAACCTGCGCTTCCCGTTCCCCGAGCGCTTCGCCGCCCGCCTCGAGGGGCGGACCGTCACGGGCCTCGCGCGCCGGGCGAAGTACCTCACCGCCGCCCTCGACTCGGGCGAGACGCTTGTCATGCATCTCGGCATGAGCGGGCGGTTCGACGTAGCCCTGCCCGACGGCAGCAACCTGTCGCCGGGAGACTTCTACCTCGAGGGCGCCCAGGGCACGCCCCGGCACGACCACGTGGTCATGGCGATGAGCACCGGCGCCACGGTGACCTACAACGACGCCCGCCGCTTCGGCTTCATGGATCTCGTCCCGAGCGCGGATCTCGCGGCCTGCCGCCACTTCGCCCGGATGGGCGTGGAGCCCCTCGACGGGCTGACCGGGGCGGTGATCGCGCAGCTCTTCCGCCACAAGATCGCGCCGCTGAAGGCCGCCCTGCTCGACCAGCGCCTGATCGCGGGCCTCGGCAACATCTACGTGTGCGAGGCGCTGCACCGGGCGCGCCTGCATCCGGAGGCGCCGGCCGGGAGCCTCGCCCGGCCGGACGGGCGCCCGACGCCCAAGGCCAACGCCCTGGCCAAGGCGATCGTGCAGGTCCTCGAGGAGGCCGTGAAGGCCGGCGGCTCGACCCTGCGCGACTACGCCCACACGGACGGCAGCGCGGGCGCGTTCCAGCACGCCTTCCGGGTCTACGACCGGGTCGGCCTGCCCTGCAGCCGGCCGGGATGCGCCGGCGCGATCACCCGCATCGTGCAGGCGAACCGCTCGACCTTCTACTGCGCCACCTGCCAGCCCCCGGGCTGAGCGCGCCGATCGGCGCCTATCGCGCCGCGGAACGGCAATTTCGCCACAAACCCGACTAGGGTTACGGCCCTCGACGTGCGCACCCGGTTGCGGGCAGCCGATCCCGGCCCGCGACGCGTGACGGGTCGCGCGGGCCCAGACAGGATCCCGATGTTCTTCCGCCGCTCAAAGACGCCCGCGCCCGAGACCGCCGCGCAGGATCCGACGGACGAGCCCGCCCTGCCGCAGCGGCTGTCGCCGCGCTCGCCCGGCGAGGCGATCAAGCCGACCGTCGCGCCCCCGCCGCCGGAGAAGCCCGAGCGCGAGCGGAGCGGCCTCGTGGGCCTGATCAGCGGCGCCCTGACCTTCGCGGTCGTCATCGCCATCGCGGCGATGATCGGGATCACGCTGTTCCAGCGGCAGGTGCGCGAGCCGGGCCCGCTCGCGGCCGACAAGGTCGTGGTCATCCCGACCCACAGCGGAACGTCCGAGATCGCCGAGACCCTAAAGCGCGAGGGCGTGATCGACCATACCGGCCTGTTCGAGTTCGCCGCCCGCTTCGGCGGCCGGTCGGCGCTGCGGGCGGGCGAGTACGTCTTCAAGGCGCACGCGAGCATCTCCGACGCGCTCGACACGATCGCCACGGGCCGGCAGGTCCAGCACGCCATCACCTTCCCGGAGGGCCTGACCTCCGAGCAGATCGTCAACCGCCTCAACGACAACGACGTGCTCGCCGGCGAGATCAACGAGATCCCCCCGGAAGGCTCGCTCCTGCCGGACACCTACAAGTTCGAGCGCGGCGCCACCCGGCAGCAGATCGTCAACCTGATGAAGGCCAAGCAGCGCGAGGTCCTGAACCAGATCTGGCTGCGGCGCAGCGCCGACGTGCCGGTGCGGACCCCGGCCGAGATGGTGACCCTCGCCTCCATCGTCGAGAAGGAGACCGGCCGCGCCGACGAGCGGCCCCGGGTGGCCGGCGTCTTCATCAACCGCCTCAACAAGCGGATGAAGCTGCAATCCGACCCCACGATCGTCTACGGGCTCGTGGGCGGGCGCGGCACCCTCGGCCGCGGGATCCTGCGCTCCGAGATCGACCGGCCGACCCCCTACAACACCTACGTGATCGAGGGCCTGCCGCCGGGGCCGATCGCCAATCCCGGCCGCGCCGCCCTGGAGGCGGTGGCCAACCCGTCCCGGACCAAGGATCTGTACTTCGTCGCGGACGGCACCGGCGGCCACGCCTTCGCCGATTCCCTCGAGGCGCACCAGCGCAACGTCGCCCGCTGGCGGGCGGTGGAGAAGAGCCGCCAGGCGCCGCCGGACGCCGTCGACAAGGTCGAGCCGAGCCCGGACTCGACGACGCCGGGCCGCGCCTCGGCCTACGCGCCGGGCGGCGCCCCCGCGGGCAACGGGATCAACACCAACGCGGCCTTCGCCCTGGATACCGGCACCCCGGGCACGCGCGCCTTCGACGCCTCCGAGGGCACCCGCCTCGATCCCCTCAAGAACCGCAGCTACGATCTGGGCTCGCCCAAGACGGTCCCGATCCTGAGCGAGCCGGCACCGGCGCCGCGCGGCCGCCGCTAGGCAGCCGCGCCGGTCCGCGCCGCCGGCTTCGGCGCCGTCGGGGCCGCCCTCAATGCGCCCGCGGGTTTCGCGGGCGCCGCGGCGCCTCTGGCGGCTCGCCCGACAGCGAGGCCGCGATCTGCCGTCCCAGCTCGTAGAGCAGCGCTTCGAGCAGCGGCTGCACCCGCGTCGCCTCCCCGGGCCCGAGATCGCCGACCAGCTCCCACAGGCGCATCGCGTAATCGGCCATCCGCTCGACGGCGGTCCCCGGCTCGGTCGGAGCCCCGAGAAAACCGACCGGCGGCTCGTACGGGCCGTCGACCCGGCTGTCGGTGATGTCGATCACGATGCCCCGACCGTAGATGTGCCCGTCCGCGCGGCGCTCGAACCGGCCCCGCGCCAGAACCCAGCGCACGACGCCCGGCGCGGGCACGATGCGGTGCTCCCAGGCGAAGAGACCGCCCTCCTCGCGGACGCGACGGCGCTCGCTCTGGTCCCGGGCGAGGTCCTCCGGGTGGAAGAGCGCGGAGAGCTGCTCCCAGGTGATGCCGTCCGCCGCCTCGGCCTCGGTCAGGCCGAAGATCCGCGCCATCGTCGCGTCCCCGCGCACGCATCCCGTGTGCGGCGCATCCTCCCAGATGCCGACGCCCAGCGCGGACATCCCGAACGGCGTGAGCGCGGTCCTCCCCAATACTGATCGCGGCATGCGCCATCCGAGTTCATGTGCAGACGAGCGGGATTTCGAGCACACCTTCACTGCGGAATGCAACGTCGGCCGCGCGACACGAAAGTGAAAACGTGACCACCGCGACCGCGCGGGCGATGGCGGAGGGGGCCCGCGTCGCGGGTGGGCGGCCCTACCGGTCCCAACAGCGTGCCGGGTGCCGCTCGACTGCACGGCGCCGCCCGAGATGGCCGGGCGCGCGGCGCGTCCGACGCGCGCCCGACGCGCCTCGCGACGCGGCGACGGCGGCGACCGGCCTCTTCCCACCGGAGAGATCCGTGCTACAGGCCCCGATCTTCACGGGGACGGGGGTCGGCGTGGCCCAGATCGCGAGCATGACCGGTTTCGCCCGGACGGCGGGCAGTGCCGGACCGGTGCACTGGGCCTGGGAGGTCCGCAGCGTCAACGGGCGCGGCCTCGACGTGCGCACCCGCGTGCCGGCCGGCTATGACGGGCTCGGCGAGACCGCGCGCACCGCCCTGCAGAAGACACTCACCCGCGGGCAGTGCCAGCTGACGCTGACCCTCACCAAGCCGGAGACGACCGCGCGGGTGCGGATCAACGAGACCCTCCTGGCGAGCCTCGCCCAGGCGGTGGCCCGGGTGCCGGTCCCCGAGGGTGTGGCCCCCGCCACGATGGACGGGCTGCTCGGCGTGCGCGGCGTGATCGAGGTCGAGGACGAGGCGGCCGACACCGACACCCTCGCCCGGGATCTGGCCGCGGGCGTGGTCCAGCTGGTCGCGGATCTCGTCGAGGCCCGCCGCGCCGAGGGGCGCCAGCTCGAGCAGGTCGTCACCGCCCAGGTCGACCGGATCGCCGCGCTGACCCAGGCCGCCGAGGAGAATCCGGCGCGCCAGCCCGAGGCCGTGCGGGCGCGCCTGGAGGCGGCCGTCGCGGCCCTCGGCGGCAGCGGGCTCGACCCGGACCGCCTGCACCAGGAGGCGATGCTGCTCGCCGGCAAGGCGGACGTGCGTGAGGAGCTGGACCGGCTCCGCGCCCACGTGGCGAGCGCCCGGGAGCTGCTGGCGGCCGGCGGCGCGATCGGCCGGCGGCTGGACTTCCTGGCCCAGGAATTCAGCCGCGAGGCCAACACCCTGTGTGCCAAGGCCAACGACATCAGCCTGTCGCGGATCGGACTCGACCTGAAGGCCGTGGTCGAGCAGTTCCGCGAGCAGGTCCAGAACATCGAATGATGCCGGGCACGATGCTGGGCACGGGGTCGGATCGGGACGTGGGGATGCGGATGCGAAACGTCGGGGAGCCACGCGCATGACCGAGCCGGCCGGGAGCGTCTCCGACTCGATCGCGCGGCGCGGGTTGATCCTGATCCTCTCCTCGCCCTCGGGCGCGGGGAAGACCACCCTGACGCGGGCGATCGCGCAGGATCCGAGCTGGGCGCTCGACCTGTCGATCTCGGTGACCACGCGGGGGCGGCGGGCCTCCGAGATCGACGGGCGGCACTACCACTTCATCGACCGCGAGGCGTTCGACGACCTGCGCGAGCGCGACGACCTGCTCGAATGGGCCGAGGTTCACGGCAATTTCTACGGCACGCCCCGGCGGCCGGTGGAGAAGGTGCTGGGCTCCGGCCGGGACATGATCTTCGACATCGACTACCAGGGCACGCGGCAGGTGCGCTCCAAGCTCGCCCAGGACGTGGTGACGGTCTTCATCCTGCCGCCCAGCATGGCGGAGCTGCGCCAGCGCCTGGAGCGCCGGGCGGAGGATTCCGCCGAGACGATCGAGAAGCGCCTCGCCAACGCCCGGACCGAGATCCAGCGCTGGGTCGAGTACGACTACGTCATCGTCAACGACGACCTGCAGAACGCCTTCCGGGCCCTCCAGGGGATCCTGGCGGCCGAGCGTCTCCGGCGGGCGCGCCGCACCGGACTCGCCCCCTTCGTCGAGGGCCTGCTGGCCGAGACGCCGTGATCCGGCCCTGGAGCGCTCTCCGCCGAAGTGGATACCGGTCCGGCGCAAGAGAGCGTGTCAAGACAAAGGCTTGGAGCCGTGCCCGATTGCAGCGCGATCGCGCACGGCTCTAGCGGCGGATCAGCACGACGCCGCCGATCAGGAGCGCGATCCCCAGGAGGCGCGGCAGGTCGACGGGCCGCTGCGCGAGGCCGAGCAGGCCGGCGTGGTCGAACAGCACCGAGGCGACCATCTGGCCCGTGACGAGGAGAGCGAAGAAGGTCGCGGCGCCGAGCTTCGGGACCAGCAGGATCGCGAGGCCGATGAACACCGCGCCGAACAGGCCGCCGCTCCAGGTCCACCACGGGATGCGCTCCGCCACGCCGGCCGTCGGCACCGGGTCGCGCAAGGCGGCGGCGAGGAGCGCCATGCAGGCGAGCCCGACCGCGTAGCTGGCGACGCCGGCCCAGGACGCGGAGTCGAGGCCCGCGCGGAGATTCGCGTTCAGGATCTGCTGCAGGACGAGGCCGGCGCCCGCCAGCACGGCGAGCAGGGCGGAGAGCGCGAAGGCGAGCATTGCGGGACGGGCCTCGGGGTCGGGACGGCGGGCGGCATTGACAACCGTCCCGGCCGATGCCGTCAAATGCCGCGCTGACCCGCGTCCATGCAGTTTCGGCATGATGAACCCCGCACATCTCGACCTCTTCCGCGCCGTGATGCGCCACGGCGGCATGACGCGGGCCGCAGAGGTCCTGGGCATCGGGCAGCCCCATATCAGCCGCGCCATCGCGCAGCTGGAGGCGGCCCTCGGCTTCGCGCTGTTCGTGCGCGGGCACGGCAACGCGTTCCCGACCCCGGAGGGCGAGGCCTTCGCCCAGGAGGTCGCGCAGACCTACGCGGGCCTCGATCACCTGCAGCAGGTCGCGCGCCGGATCCGCGAGCGCGGCACCGGCGGATTGCGCGTCGCCTGCCAGCCCTCCCTGGCCGCCGGATTGCTGCCGCGCGCCATTCGCCGCCTCGACGCGGAATACCCGGATCTGCGCATCTCGGTCCACGTCCCCAGCCCCGACACGATCTGGTCGTGGACCGCCTCGGGCCAGTGTGACCTCGGCCTCGCCCGGCCGCGCTCCGGCCATGCCGGGGTGAGCGCCGAGCCGTTCCTGCGGGTCGCGGCCGTGTGCGCGCTGCCCCGCGGGCACGCCCTGGCCCGCCGGCGCGTCGTCACGGCGGCGGATCTCGCCGGGGTGCCGCTGATCGCGGCCGGGTCGAGCCCCGTGCAGGCGGCCACCGAGGCGGCCTTCGCGAGCGCCGGCGCGACGCCGCGCTTCGCCCTGATGGCCGAGTACACGGCGGCCCGCTGCGGGCTCGTCGCCGAGGGACTCGGTGCCGCCATCGTCGATCCGGTCCCGGCACGGGCGCTCGGCGGGCTGCCCATCGTGCTGCGGCCGTTCCGGCCCGAGATTCCCATCGAGACGCTGCTGCTCCGGCCGGCGGGCCGGCCACCGGGGCGCCTCGTCGAGCGGCTGATGCTCCATCTGGCGGCGGAGCGCGACGCCCTCGGCGCCGCCTGAGCGGCTCAGGCGGCGGCCGGCAGCTCCGGGACCGGGCAGAGCCACGCGCGCATCGCCGCGAAGGTCGACACGGCCGCGCCGGTGAGTGCGGCCTCCGCGGCCGGGTCGTCGCCGAACGCGTCCAGGCGCGTGCGGAAGGCGGCCCACATCGCCCCCGCGGCGGGGCCGTGCGCCCGGTAATAGGCGAGTCCCGCGTCGGAGAAGCCGTGCAGGCCGGCGATGTGGCGGCCGATCAGCTGCCCGCCGAGGGTCGATCCCTCCAGCACGTAGAGCGCGCCCGTGGCGGCGGCCGGCCCGCGGAAAACCGGGACGGCCGGTCTCGGGAGCGCCGCGACCGCGCCGGGCTGGAGGCCGAGATGGACGAGGTCGGCCGCGAGGAGCGCGAGCCGGCGGCGCGGCGCCAGGAACGGCTCGTCGGCGAGCCCGGACCCGATGGCCGATTCCCAGACCGCGTGGAAGCCGTAGAGGCGTCCCAGCAGCTCCCGGTAGCCGCCGAGCGTCGCCACCCGCGCCTGCCAGTCGAGGGACGCCTCCAGCGCCCGGTGGGCCGGATCGGTCGCGGCGCGCAGCCGCGCGTGCAGGCCGTCGCGGGATCTCACGCGGTGATCGTGAAGCAGGCGCCGGGAGTGTTGGCGACGGTGAGCTTGGCGTTGATCTGGTCGAGCATCGCCCGGATCAGCTTCATGCCCAGGCCGGAGCCCTTGCTCCGCGCTTTGGCGTCCGCCCAGTCGTCGGGCAGGCCGGCGCCGTCGTCGCACACGCGCAGCTGGACCTCGCCGGGGCCGGAGGCCGAGACACTGACCTCGACGCGGCCGCCGCCGGCCGGGTTCGCCGCGTACTTGAAGGCGTTGGTGACGAGCTCCGTGGCGATCAGCGAGAGCGCCACCGCCTTGCGGTAGGGCACCATCAGGCCGGGCTCCGCCGACATGTCGACCGCGTGCCCGTCGCCGGCCAGCCCCGCGAGGTCGTTGCACAGGCTCTCGATGGTCTGGCCGAGATCGACCTCGTCGAACCGATCCGCCTGGTACAGGCTGTCGTGCACCCGCGCGACGCTCATCACCCGCGCGGAGGTGTCGGCGAAGGCCTGCCGGGCCTCGCCGTCGGCGATCTGGCGCCGCTGCATCTGCAGGAAGGCCGAGACGATCTGCAGGGAGTTCTTGACCCGGTGGTCGATCTCGCGCGTGAGCAGGTCCTTCTGCTCGAGCAGGCGCTCCTTCTCGGCGAGCAGGCTGGTGAGCTCGTCGATCTTGCGCCGCTGGCGCAGCACCACGCCCTCGACCGCCTCGGCCAGGGAGCCGGCGAGCTGGACCTGCCACTCCGCGAACGGCGCGGCGAATCCGGTGCGCTCCTCGACCCAGCGCTCGAACGAGCGGCGGGGCAGCACCGCCACGGGACCGCTCCCGGCGAGGACGGGCTTGCGCGGGTCGCCGCCCCACGTGACCGTGCTGGGCACCTCGGGCCGGAACCACACCAGCAGGTTCTCGCGCGAATCGTCCACGAAGGCCGCGAGCAGGCCGCTGGCGATCTCGCGATGCGGCCCGGCCTCCGGAAAGTCGGCGCCGAAGCTGTCGCTGCTGTAGACGACCTCGCCCTCCGGCACGCGCGCCCGCAGCCAGCCGGCGATCGCCGCCACCGTCTCGGACGGCGGGGTCCGGCCGATCAGCGTGACCCGCTCGCCCGAGACGATGCCGGCGCCGGTGGCGCTGAACAGGTCGAGCAGCGTCGTCGTCCCGGCCGTCAGGGCGGCCACGAAGTCGTCGGATCGCGTCAGGCCGCGCACGAGGCGCCCCTCGACGTCGAGATGCGCCTGCCGCTCGGCCCAGAGCCGGCGCGACTCGATCTCCTGCACCCGCATGGCGAAGGCGTCGGTGAGCACCGTGGCGGCCGCGCGTGTCTCCGGCGTGACGTAGTGCGGGCGGCGGTGGTGGCCGATCATCAGGCCCCACAGCCGTCCCTCGACCATGATCGAGATCGACATGGACCCGTTCACGCCGAGGTTGCGCTGGTACTCCAGGTGGATCGGCGAGAGCGTGCGGTGCTGGGCGAAGGTCAGGTCGATCGGGCCGTTGCCGGCGCCGGGTGCCGAGACCAGCCCGACCGGGACGCTGTCGCGGTCGATGACGAAGCGGCTCTTGGCCTTGGTGTAGAGGGCCCGGGCCTGGGCGGGAATGTCGGAGGCGGGGAACCGCAGGCCCAGCAGGCTGCGCGACCAGCCCGGCACCTTGTCCTCGGCCACGGCCTCGCCGTTCCAGTCCGCGTCGAAGCGGTAGACCAGCACCGCCTCGAAGCCGGTCAGGGCCCGGATCTCGAGGGCCGCGATCCGAGCGGCCTCGGCCAGGGTCCCGGCCTCGCGCAGGCGACCGACGGCCAGCTCGGTATCGACCTGGCTCGCCGTGGCGAAATCGTCGGCCGAGTCCGGCTCCAGCTCCATCTCGACGATGACGCGGCCGGCATGGGCGTGGGCGACGGCGTGATAGGCGCCGCGGTCCGGGAAGGTCAGGGTCCGGCGCATCGAGGCGCCGTCCTCGAGGGTCCCGCTCGCCAGCCGCGCGCGGATCGCCGCGACGAACTCCGCCGGCAGCACGTCCGCCAGGGGCCGGCCCGCCAGAGGCGGCTCGATCGGGTCGATGATCTCGCCGACATTGGCCGAGTAGGCCGCGACCAGGAGGGTTCCGGCATCGGCCGCGAGCATGACGGCGTTGGGCTGGATCGAGCCCGGGATGTGGATCGGCTCGCGCTCGCAGAGACTGGCATCCACCGGCTCGGCGCGCACCCGCCGGCCGATCGCCGCCATCACGGCCTCGCGCGACAGGTCGGCGCCCAGGCTCTCGACGGGATCGATGGTCAGCCACGTCACCGGGCGCGTGCCGCCGATCTGGCCGTGACGCATGTGGATCCGGGCCCTGAGCGGCTGCGGCAGCCGGCCGAACACGTAGTCGAAGGTCTCGTCCAGGGCGCCGCGGCGCGCGCCCGCCAGGAACCGGCCGCGGAAGCTCGGCACGTTGGTGCCCGGCATCACGTCGCGGAAATAGTCGCGCCCGAGGACGGCCTCGCGCGACAGCCCGGAGATCGCGCTCGCGCCCTCGCTGAAGGCCACGACGGTGCCGGCCGCATCGAGCCCGATCACGCCCTGGTCCAGGCGGTCGAGCGCGTCCGGCGCGATGACGTCGAGATCGACGTCCGTATCGGGGGCCTGGCTGGGCGGCATCAGGAACGAAACCGGCGCATTCAGACCGGTATGGCGACCGGAATGGTCGAACGCAATGCTGGTGTTTTCGGCAAGATCAAAGCCTCAGCTTCTCTGTATGATCTTAGACATTAGACTGATAAGCCCTTCTTCAACCGTAGGATGGTACACCGGTCGATCATGCACGGCCTGGGCCGTCTGCTTGTCGGCGACGGCGTAAGTGAGCAGGTGCGCGAGGTGCTCCACGGCCGGCCCGAGCATCTCGCCCCCGAGCAGTTGCCCGGACCGGTCCGCCCAGATCCGCATGCCGCCGCGGTTCAGCCCCTCCACGCGGGCGCGCCCCTGGTCGGAGAAATCCAGGGCGCCGACGACCCGTCGATCGTCCTCCGGGTCGTAGGGCGCGCCGATCACCGCCGCCTGGGGATGGGTGAAGACCATCGCGAGGCTCGTCCACGGCTCCGACGCCGCGACCGGGCGGCCCGCCACGAGGGCGGCCGCGTTGGTGCCCGCGATCTTGCCCTGGCGGCTCGCCTCGTGCAGGACCGGTCGCCAGCCGTCGACGTCGCCGGCGATCAGGATCGGTGCCCCGGCGCAGACGAGGCTGCGCCGGTCGAAATCCGGCACGCCCGTCTCGCCGATGCGAAGGCCGGTCGCCTCCAGCCCGAGGGGCTCCAGGTTCGGAGAACGGCCGGTGGCGGCCAGCACCCGTGCCGCCCGCGTGACCTGGTCGCGACCGTGGCGGTCGACCCAGCGGAGACGCACGCCGTCTTTGTCCGCAACGGCGTCCCGAACCTCGGCGCCGAGGTGAAGATCCATCTCCGAACCGAAGATCGCGGCGGCCTGCCGGGCGAGATCGGGCTCGGTCAGGCCGGCGACGGTGTCACCCGCGTCGATGACCGTGACGGCGACGCCGAGCCGGGCCATGGCCTGGGCGATCTCGATCCCGACGGCACCGGCCCCGAGAACGGCCAGCGAGGCCGGCAGATCGGGGATCTCGAAGAGCGTGTCGGTGGTGAGGACGTCCGCCCCGAGGCCCCGCAGGGGCTCCGGGACGATCGGGCTCGAGCCCGTGGCGATGACCGCGGCCCGGAAGCGGATCCGGATCGCGTCGTCGATCAGCAGGGTGCGATCGCTCTCGAACCGCGCCGTGCCGCCGAGGCGCTCGTCTTCGGGGAGATCGTCGAGACCTTCGAGGACGCCGCCGACGAACCGGTCGCGCTCCGCGCGGAGGCGCCGCAGCACGGCGGGCCCGTCCACCGCGACGTCCGGAACCCGGATGCCGAACAGGTCGGCGGTGCGGGCCGCGTGGGCGGCGGCGCCCGCAGCGATCAGGAGCTTCGAGGGCATGCAGCCGACCCGCGCGCAGGTCGTCCCGCCGGGCCCGCGCTCGATCAGGACCGACCGCGCGCCCGCCGCCGTCGCGGCGCGATGCGCCGCGATTCCGGCGGTCCCGGCACCGATCACCGCCACGTCGTAATCGAGTTCGCGCATCAGCATCCCGGACCGTCCGCCGGGGCCAAAGCGTCACGGCTCAGGTTCGTTCCGCCTGCGCGCTCTCGTCTCAGCCCGGCCTGGACCGGCCGGGGCCCCGCGCGCTCCGGCGGCGCGGAGCCGGCATGTCAGGCGCTGCGGCCAGGGGCCGTGCCGCCGAGGTGGAACACCCGGTGTGGGACCAGCTCGCCGCGCTCCACGTCGCCCACGGCGACCAGGATCCCGGCGCAGGTCGCGAAGGCCTTGCCCTCCACCGGGGCGTCGCGGCCCCGCAGGATGACCGACTGCCCCCGCATCAGGCGCAGGCCCAGATCGCGCGACACCGCGACCTCCGGGATGGCGTCGAGGGCCGTCTCCACCGGTCGCAGGTAGGCGAGGGCCGCCTCGGGGCTGCCGTCGGTCAGGGCCGAGACTGGGCAGGCCTCGGCTTCCGAGAAGGGTCCGACGCGGGTCCGGCGCAGGGCGGCCACGTGGCCGTAGCAGCCGAGCATCCGGCCGAGATCGCGGGCCAGGGCCCGCACGTAGGTGCCCTTGCCGCACTCGGCCTCGATCACGGTGCGCTCGCCGTCGTGCTCGACGACCGCGAGCCGGTCGATCTGCACCGGCCGGGCGACCAGCTCCACGGTCTCGCCCTCGCGGGCGAGGTCGTAGGCGCGCTCGCCCTGGATCTTGATGGCCGAGTAGCGCGGCGGCACCTGCTCGATCGCGCCCACGAAGGCCGGCAGCGCCGCCTCGACCGCCGCCCGGTCCGGGCGGGCGTCGCTCGTCGCGACGGGACGCCCCTCGGCATCGTCGGTGTCGGTCTCGATGCCCCACTGGACGGTGAACCGGTAGGCCTTGCGGCCGTCCATCACGAACGGGACGGTCTTGGTCGCCTCGCCGAGGGCGATCGGCAGGATGCCGGAGGCCAGCGGGTCGAGGGTGCCGGCGTGACCGGCCTTCTTGGCGTTGAAGGCGCGCTTCACCACGGCGACCGCGTGGGTCGAGGTCATGCCGACATGCTTGTCGAGGATCACCCAGCCCGACACGTCCCGGCGCTTCGGCCGGTCCGGACGCGGCCCGCGCTGCGGACGGCGCCCCTCCGGCCCGCGGCGCTCAGCGCTCGGCGGGGGAGTCTGGCGCTCGGCCGGCGGAAAATCTTCCATGGAAACCGTCATGTCCGCGTGTCCCCCGGGGTCGATGCCCCGTCCCTTTCTGCTTGGTATCGGGACTCAATGCCCCGTCCCGGTCTCCGGTTCGTCGTCCTCGGGCCCGGACTCGAGGTCGCGCTGGACCCGCTCGTCCCGCAGCAGCCGGTCGATGCGCGCGGCCTCGTCGAAGGTCTCGTCCCGCCGGAACCGCAGTTCCGGCGCGTATTTCAGGTTCACCCGCCGGGCCACCTCCTGGCGCAGCACCTTCCGGTGGCGCTCCAGGGCAGCGATCACCGGCGCCTCGTCGAGGCCGCCGAGCGGCATCACGTAGGCCGTGGCGAGCTTCAGGTCCGGCGACATCCGCACCTCCGGCACGGTCACGACATGCGTGCCGAGCACCGGATCCTGGATATCGCCGCGCTGGAGCACCTCGGCCAGCGCGTGGCGCACGAGTTCGGCCACGCGCTGCTGGCGCTGCGACGGGCCGGTGGAGGTCGGTTTCTGGGCCATTCTGTCTCGGGCCGGCCCGCCGGAGCGGACGGCGCACGTCCTGAAAAAAGAAAAGACGGCCGCGGCAGGTGCCG
>NZ_JBKFBI010000092.1:0-23484 GCF_053346095.1 Methylobacterium sp. A52T
CCCGGGGCCCAGACCGCGACGGCGTGCGAGCCCTCCGGCGTCGCCAGGATCACCGGGTCCGGCCGCTCCCCCGCTCCGGGGGCGAGGGGGGCGAGCCCGCCGGGCGGCGGGGCGAAGCGCCAGGCCGCGGGGGACGCCGCCGGCACCGCGGCGGGGAGGGGGGGGGGGCGGGGCCGGCCACCGTGACGGCGTCGGGCGCGGCACCCCGTCGGGCGCCGCGCCCGCACGGGCGGCGGCTCTACGCCTTCCCCACCGCCATGAGCGCGAAGGCGTAGATCAGCGCCACCTCCTCCAGCCGGTCGAACCGGCCGGCGGCGCCGCCGTGGCCGGCCTCCATGTTGATCCGCAGGAGCACCGGCCCGCCGCCCGTCATGGTGGCGCGCAGCCGCGCGACCCACTTGGCCGGCTCCCAGTAGGTCACCCGCGGGTCGGTGAGCCCGCCGAGCGCCAGGATCGCCGGGTAGTCCTTGGCGGCGACGTTGTCGTAGGGCGAGTACGACAGGATCGTCCGGAAGGCGGCCTCGCTCTCGCCCGGGTTGCCCCATTCGGGCCATTCCGGCGGGGTCAGTGGCAGCTCCGCGTCGAGCATGGTGTTGAGCACGTCGACGAAGGGCACGTCGGCGACGATGCCGGCGAACAGCTCCGGCGCGAGGTTGGCCACAGCCCCCATCAGCATCCCGCCCGCCGACCCGCCATGGGCGACGATGCGCTTCTCGGACGTGTAGCGCGCGTCGATCAGAGCGCGGGCGCAGGCGATGAAGTCCGTGAAGGTGTTGGGCTTCTTCTCGCGCTTGCCGTCGAGGTACCAGCGCCAGCCCTTCTCGGTGCCGCCGCGGATATGGGCGATCGCGTAGACGAAGCCGCGGTCGACGAGGCTCAGCAGGTTCGTGCGGAACGCCGCCGGCATCAGCGTGCCGTAGGAGCCGTAGCCGTAGAGCAGCAGCGGCGCGCCGCCGTCGAGGGCGAGGTCCCGGCGGTGCAGCAGCGAGATCGGCACCTGCTCGCCGTCCGGCGCGGTGGCGAAGAGCCGCCGGGTCACGTAGGCGGCCGGGTCGTGGCCGCTCGGCACCGCCTGCCGCTTGCGCAGGAGCCGGGTGCGGGTCGCGCAGTCGTAGTCCCAGGTCTCCGACGGGGTCGTCATCGACGAGTAGACGAAGCGGATCGTGGCCGTGTCGAAGGCGAGCCCGGCCCGCAGGCCGAGGGAGTAGGCCTCCTCGGCGAAGGCGACGACGTGCTCGGTGCCGTCGGCGAGGTCGCGCACCACGATCCGCGGCTTGGCGTTCTCGATCTCCAGCCGGATCAGGTGGCCGGCCAGCAGGTGCAGGTGGCGGATCATCACCCCGGACCGGTGCGGGACGAAGTCGGTCCAGTTGGCGCGGCCCGGGTCGTCGAGCGGCGCGGTGACGATCTTGAAGTCCTCGGCGCCGTCCGCGTTGGTGCGGATGAACAGGCGGTCGCCGCGGTGCTCGACGCCGTAGATCAGCAGCGGCGTGCGCGGCTCGACGAGGCGCAACGGGGCGTCTTCCGCGTGCCGGTCGAGCAGCCGGACCTCGGAGGTCTCGTGGTCGCTCACCGTCACGTCGAGGAAGGCGCCGGACTGCGTCTTGCCGATGTGTACGAAGTAGCCGGCATCGGCCTCCGTGTAGACGGTCTCGTCCTCGCTCTGCCCCGTGCCGACGCGGTGGCGCATCACCTTGGCGGGGCGGTGGTTGGCGTCCACCGCCACGTACCAGAAGCTCGCACCATCCGCGGCCCAGACCGCCTCGCCGGAGGTCGCCTCGACCCGGTCGTCGAGGTCGAGGCCGGTGGCGACGTCGCGCACTCGGATCGTGTAGAGTTCCGAGCCCTTGGTGTCGGCGCTCCAGGCGAGCCGGGCGTGGTCGTCGGAATGCACCGCGGCGGCGATCTCGAAGAACGGCAGGCCCTCGCCCTCGCGGTCGCCGTCGATGAGGATCGTCTCGTCCGGGTCCGGGCCCGACTCGGGCACGTCGGGTGATGTGGCCGGCCTCCGGCAGATCAACGGGTGCTGCCCGCCCTCGCGGTGGCGGGTGTAGTAGGCGAAGGGTCCGTCCGGCTCGGGGACGCCGCTCTCGTCCTCCTGGATCCGCCCGCGCATCTCGGCGACGAGCTGCCGCCGGAGCTCCGCGCTCCCGGCGAGCGCCGCCTCGGCGAAGGCGTTCTCGGCGTTCAGGTAGGCGGCGATGTCCTCCGGCAGCGCGGCCGGGTCCTTCAGGACCGTCTGCCAGTTCTCGGCCTTCAGCCACGCGTAGTCGTCGGTGATCTCCTGCCCGTGGACGCTGAAGCGTCGCGGCCGGGCCTCGGCCACCGGCGCGCCGGTCCTGTGAGCGAGCAAGCCGTGGCCGATCTCCGTCATCGTCTCTCCCGTCGGGTCCCGTCGCGCGCGGGTGTCGCGTCCGGGTGAGGGGATGTGTCCCGCCGGGCGCGCGGATGCAAGGCGTCCGGGGGCGGGGCCGGGGCGGGAGGCGCGTCTCGCCGGCCGGGACGGCGCGGCCGCGGGACCGGGGCCGACCCGTTGCTTTCCGGCATCGGTGGCGCGGGAAACGGTCCGGCCGACGACGCGATCCGCCGGGGCGGTCCCGCGCCGGAGCGGCGTCGGGAGCCGCGCCGGGGCGGCCCGATCGGGCGGTCTCGGCGAAGGCCCCGAACCCGCCAGGGACTTGGCGCAGCGGCCGATTTCGCCCTCGCCGCGGCACCGGAACGCCGCGGGCGCGCCACAGATCCTGACAAGTCGAGCCGAGCACAGGCCCGAGAAGATCGCTCTGGGATTATCCGGCTCCGCGATCCGTCCGACATGAAGGGGGACTTGCGGATGGTGGAATGGCCGATTCGATGCATGTTTTGTGTGCGGAGTACCGGAAACATCGTACGAAGCGGGGGACAACGGGCGTACTGGCGGGTGTTGCGGGGTTGCTGAGTCTGCCGGTGGAGGCGGCGGAACTTCCCGATCGGCGAAAATCGCGGCTCATCGAGCACGTGCGGATCTGCTCGGCCTACGGCCAGGCCTTCTTCTTCATCCCCGGCACCGATACCTGCCTGCGCCTCTCCGGCCGCGCGCGCTACGAGTACGCCTACCAGCCTTCCTACAGCCGCTCGGGGAGCGCGACCGCCACCCCGGGGGATTACAGCGGCTACCAGGGCCGCCTCCGGATCAACCTCGACGCCCGGAGCCAGACGTCCTACGGCACCCTGCGCGCCTTCCTCCGTCTCGACGCCGGGAGCCGGACCGGTTTCGCCACCATGCATGCCGGCGCGCTGAACCGGATCGGCGGCGCCTTCCCGGCCCTGGGCGTCGACCAGTTCGGACGGGCCCAGCAGCAGGTCAACGTCGACAAGGCCTTCATCCAGTTCGCCGGCATCACCGCCGGCCGCGCCTCCTCGTTCTTCGATTTCTACGCCCACGACTTCGAGTTCATCGTCGCCTCCGTCGGCTCGGACAATCCCTCGACCAACCTCGCCGCCTACACGGCGACGCTGGGCAAGGGCCTGTCCGCCTCGCTGTCGATGGAGGACCCGGTGTTCCGCCGCACGCCGGTCTACGCGTCCCAGAACGCCGCGGCCTCGGCGTTCCCGAATCCCGGCGCGATCCTCTCGCCCGGGAACCCCGTCGCCCCGGTCTTCGTCGGCTACGACGCCGCCGGCCGCCCGACCGGGGTGGGCTTCGTCGACACGGTCCAGCGCAGCCGCATGCCCGACATCGTCGGCGTGCTGCGCTCCGACCAGTCCTGGGGCTCCGCGCAGCTCTCGGGGGCCGTGCACGAGGTCAACCACGGCCTGCTCAGCAGCGTCTCGTTCGCCGGCACGAACCTGGGCGCGCCCGTCTCGGTGGGCAACAACCGCACGCCGGGCGGCGCGGCCTCCGCCCTCGGCTGGGCCGTGCAGGGGGGCGTGAAGATCAACCTGCCAGCGATAGCGACCGGCGACACGCTCTACCTGCAGGGCGCCTACGGGGAGGGCACCGCCCTGTATACCGGCCTGCCGGCCTATAACGGCCCCTGGGCGCAATCGGCCACCGCGGTGCAGGGGGCGGCCTTCTCCCAGTTCTTCAGCGACGGCGTGATCAACCCCTTCACCCAGCGCCTGGAGCTGTCGACGAGCTACTCGTTCACGGCGGCGATGCTGCACTACTGGACGCCCGCGGTCCGCTCCGCCTTCTTCGGCTCCTACGGCGCCCTGAGCTTCGCCCGCGGCGCCCGCGCGGCGCAGGGCGCCTATTTCGGCGTGACCGGGACCGGGCCGGGCACCCCCGGCACGCGGTTCTTCGACCTGAGCCAGGTCCTGCGGGACAGCTACCGCTTCGTGGTCGGCGGCAACCTGATCTGGTCGCCGGTGAAGGAGTTCGATATCGGCGTCGAGGCGATCTACACGCGCTACGGGCCGCAGAGCGGCCGCATCCTGGACCTGGGCCGGTACCCCAACCAGAACGCGGCCTACGTCAACAACCTCGCCAATCCGGTCTCGACCGCCCGCCACGTCGACGTCATCCAGGTGCGCGCGCGCGTGCAGCGGGACTTCTGAGGGCGGCTGCGGATCCGGGGTGGTCCAGGAAGGCGGGCGGCGATGCCGGCTCTACCGGGAGCCGGTTCCCGCCTGGGGCGTTGAACCGCCGGCCGTGGCGTCGACCACGGTCGCCGGTTCGATCCCGAGGTGCCGACATGGACGCGATCCCCGATCCGCAGCCGGATCCGCAGGACGATCACCCCGCCGCGGACTTGGAGCGGGTGAACGACATCCTCGCGGTCTGGGCGGCCCGCTCCGCCTCCGAGAGCGCCGCGCTGATCGACCGGTTCGAGGCGATGGGCTACGAGGTCCGCGGCAAGTCGGAGGGCGAGATCGCCGACATCCTGCACCGGCCGCCGACGCGCGCGGCCGCCGCTAGATAGCTGTGGGTTGTAGGTAAAAAAGCCTTGACCTTCTGAGTTTTCCTGAGAGACTGGGGGCTTCGTACGTCCGTCGTAGCACACACGGAACAAAACATGAACATGCGAGTGAAGGGCGGCCGTTCCGCCTCGGCGGGGACGCGTCACCGCGGCGCCGCTCCGGGGGATCTCCCGGCGGAGGCGGCGCGCCTGCTGGCGCGGCTCGGGGAGCCCGGCGCCTACGCGCGGCCCGACCCCCTGGTCGAGGACGCGCTGGTCGCCCGGCGCGGCGGCGACGGGATCTCGGTGGGGAGCGGCCGCTTCGCGGCCACCTCCGGGCGTGCCCTGGCGGCGGCCGATCTCGCGACGTGGAACGCGGCCGGCACGCGCCTGACGATCAGCGAGGCCGGGCGGGCGCGCCTGCGCCGGGAGGCCCGGCCGGGCGACCTCACCTTCGCGAACCAGCACCGCGATCTCGCCGTCGTGGAGGGCGGGGCCGGGCCGACCCTGCGCAACGCCGCCGAGAACCCCCTGGCCTGGATGGTGCGCCGGCGCGACAGGGACGGCGCGCCGCTCATCGACGCGGCGGCCTTCGAGGCCGGGGAGCGGCTGCGGCGGGACATGACCGCCGCCGCCCTGCTGCCACGGATGGGCGCGGATCTCGGCGCGCCCCGGATCGACGGCGGCGGCCCGCGCGACCCGGCCTCCGCGGCCGACCACGTGATCGCGGCCCGGCAGCGGGTGCGCGGCGCCCTCGACGCGGTCGGGAGCGACCTCTCGGGCCTGCTGATCGACCTCTGCGGATTCCTGAAGGGCCTGGAGCGGATCGAGGCCGAGCGGCGCTGGCCGGCCCGCTCCGCCAAGGTCGTGGCCCGCATCGCCCTGGGGCGGCTCGCCGAGCATTACGGGCTGGAGCGGGAGGCGACCGGTCCGGACCGAGGCCGCCTGCGCCTCTGGCGCGGGTGAGGCCGCTCAGGCCTCGGCGGCGAGCCGGACCGCGTCGCGGTGGATGCGCTCCGCCATCGCCCGGACGCCGTTGGAGCGCTTCGACGTGACGTGGGCGCCGAAGCGGAGCTGCCGGAACAGGTCGAGGCCGTCGGTGTCGGCGGCCTCCTGGGGCGTCTTGCCGGTGTAGAGCGCGATCATCAGCGCCACGAAGCCGCGGACGATGAACGAGTCGCTGAAGCCGTGCAGGACGAGGCGCGGCGTGCCGTCCGTCCGCTCCGCCCGCGTGTCGATCCAGACCTGGCTCTCGCAGCCGTGGACGCGGTTCGCCTCGGTCCGCTCCGATTCGGGCATCGGCGGCAGGGCGCGGCCGAGCTCGATCAGGTACTCGAGCCGCATGTCGTCGTCTTCGACGATCTCGAAATTCTCGATGATGGTGTCGATGGGAGGGAGCATGCTCGGCCGGGTCCGGAAAGGTCTGGGCCGCTATAGGCCGGCCGCGCCGTCGTGGCGACGGGGTCCGGCGCCGCGGGCGCTCATTGCGGACCGGGGCGCGCCGGCGGCAGGGTCAGCCACAGGGGGTCGCCCGGGCTGGCATCGCCCGCGACGCTGATCTCCGCCTGGGCCGCGTAGGCGGCGATGAGGCGGGGGCCGAGCTTCGGGACGTTCGGCCGGCCCGACTCGGCCGTGTCGCTGACCTTCGAGACGATCGAGAGGCGCAGCGGCGCGGCGGCCTCGATGTCGATGGCGATGGCGCAGGCGACGTGCTCGGCGGTGGCGTCCAGGCACTCGGCCACGATCTCCGCGACGATCATGCCCAGGGCGTTGGCGGTGCGCGGCTCCACGAGACCGTTCCCCGAGCCGCCGACCTGGACGCCGATCCGCCCGGCCCGCCGGAGCTGCCCGAGCCCGGAGGCGAGGCGGTGCAGGTAGTCCTTGAGGTCGATCGACGCGATGTGCGGCGCCTCGTGCAGGTGCTGCTGCACCAGCGCGATCGCCCGGACCCGCTGGCCCAGCGCCTCGAAGCTGCCGCGGCAGGGGTCGGGGGCCGCCCGCCCGTAGAGGCCGATCAGGCTGACCATCACCTGGAGGTTGTTGCGGACCCGGTGGTAGACCTCGGCCAGCAGCGCCTCCTTCTCGGCCAGCGCGTGCTCGATGTGCTCCTCCGCGTGCTTGCGGTCGGTGATGTCGAAGCAGGAGCCGAGATAGCCCTGGAACCGGCCGTCCTCCACGAGGGGGCGGGCGGTGTCGAGCAGCCAGCGGTACTCGCCGTCGTGCCGCCGGAGGCGGAACTCGACGGTGAAGGGCGCCCGCGCCTCGAACGCCTCGGCGACGATCCGGGCGTGCCGCTCGAAATCCTCGGGATGCAGCCCGCTGCGCCAGCCGAGGCCGAGCTCCGCCTCCAGGGGGCGCCCGGTAAATTCCAGCCAGCACTCGTTGTGGTGGATCGCGTGGCCGGCCTCGTCCGAGCGCCACATCATCAGCGGCACGACGTCGGCGAATCGCCTGAAGCTGTCGCTGAGGGCGGCGGCTTCCGCGGTGCCCTGCGCCGGGCCCCGACCAGGATCCCCCGCGGGGCCGTTGCCCAGCAGGTCTTCCGCGCCGGACCCTGGTGGCTCACCGACCATTCTGTACCCGATTCACTCTGACGAACTGCGTGAAAGGCGACGCCTGCGTGCGGATGGCGCCGGTCAACGTGTCGACCGGACGGCCGTTCCGGTCCTGAACCGCGTTCAGATCTGCCATTCACCGGGACATTAGCGGCAATACCTTTCGAGCCCGTTCAGCATCCCGCCGACGTGCGGGGCCGCACCGGGCGCGCGGACGCGGCGCAGAGCCGGTCGGGCGACCCCGGCCGAGGTCCGGCCCGCGCGCCGCCCCTGACCCGCGCACACAACCTGTAGCTGGCTTTTGGATAACCACAGATAGTTCGTGACGCCCCGATCCGGTTGTGTCTCTTGGCAGAAGACACAACCTTGAGGGTGCCGTGCCGCCTGTCCCGACCGCGACGAACGCCGCCCGCTGGACGGTGCTCGCCGGCCTCGTCCTCCTCGGCCTGTCTGGCGGCGCCGTCGCCCGGCCGTTCCCGGAGCCCGACGACCGGAACCTCGACCGCCACGGCCATTACCGCAGCCGGGACGGGTCCGACGTCCACCGGCCGGCCAAGAGCCTCGACGGCAAGACGCCCGCGGGCGCCACGGCCAAGTGCCGGGACGGTACGTGGAGCTTCAGCCACACCCGTCGGGGCACCTGCTCGGGTCACGGCGGCGTGGCGCACTGGGAGGGCTGAGGCCGAACTATGTCTTAAGTCCTAGATCTGGCGCAGAATAGGAATTTGCGCTTGACACCGGCGCGCTGCCGGGGTATCAACCAGGCACGGTCGAGACGTGTGCGGAGAGACCCCGATGTGGCCACCCCCTCCCAGCAGGGCGGACAGCCGCGCCGAGGCCCTGGCGCTCCTGCGCGAGACCGACCTGACATGCGACGCGATCGCGGCCCGTCTCGGCGTCCACCCGAAGACGGTGCATACCTGGAACGCCCGGGCCGGCTGGCCGAGGCCGCGGCAGCACCGGCCGCGGCTCCTGACGGGGCGCTGGCCGGCGGCGCGCCGAGCCGCCCTGATCCGCCTGCTGTGCACGCCGGGCGCCGATCCGGGCGACGTCACCGAGATCCTCGGTCTCGGCCGGCTCGACCCGGCGATGATGGCCGCGGCCTTCGGGGCTGACCTGCCGCCGGCGGTCACCGGGCGCGGCGACCCCGCGGCCGACCCGGCGACCCTGCGGGCGCGTCTGCGCGCCCACATCGCTCGGCAGATCGCCGCCTTCGACGCGGCTCTGAGCGGGGCGGGGGCGGGCGCGGGCGACTCCGCCCGAATCCTGCGCGACCTCGGCGGCCTCAAGCGGCTCCTCGACACGGTGGATGCGGAGGGCGCGCGCGCCGCCGCGGGGGAGGGGGGCGATGGCACCGAACGCGACACCGAACCCGGCACCGAACCCGACCTGCCCGCCCTGCGCGCGGAGATCGCGCGACGCGTTGCTGGCTTTGTCGGCGGCCGGGCGACTGCCTGACTTCCTCGAGACGCTGCCGCCGGACCTCCTGCGGGCGCTCGCGGGCGACTGGCTGCACCAGGCCCGGCCGGACCAGCTGCCGCCGCCCGACGCGGCGCCCTGGACCACCTGGGCGGTGATCGGCGGCCGCGGCAGCGGCAAGACCCGCACCGGGGCCGAGTGGGTCGACGCCCTCGCGCGCGGCGACCCGGCCTTCGCGGGGGCGCCGGTCGGACGGATCGCCCTGGTGGGCGAGACCCATCTCGACGTGCGCGACGTGATGGTCGAGGGGCCCTCCGGCCTCCTCGGCCTGCCGGCGCGGGGACGGGCGAGGCCCACCTGGTCGCCGAGCCGCCGCCGGGTGGAGTGGAGCAACGGCGCCGTCGCGCTCGCCTTCTCGGCGGAGGAGCCCGACGCGCTGCGCGGCCCGCAATTCGGCGCCGCGTGGTGCGACGAGGCCGCCAAGTGGCGCCGGCCCGAGGCGGCCTTCGACATGCTGCAGTTCGGCCTGCGCCTCGGCGCCCGGCCGCGCAACCTCGTGACGACGACGCCCCGGCCGGTGCCGCTGATCCGCCGCCTGCTCGCGGACCCGCGCACGGTGGTGAGCCGCGCCCGGACACACGACAACGCCGCGCATCTCGCGCCCGACTTCCTCCAGCAGGTGGTCGGGCGCTACGCCGGCACGCGGCTCGGCCGGCAGGAACTCGACGGCGAGCTCATCGCCGACCGGGACGACGGCCTGTGGACGCGCGCGGCCCTGGAGGCGGGCCGCATCGCCGCGGCGCCCGATCTCGGCCGGATCGTCGTGGCGGTGGATCCCCCCGCCACCTCGGGCGCGCGCTCGGATGCCTGCGGGATCGTGGCGGCCGGGCGCGCGGGCGGGCACGCCTACGTGCTGGCCGACGCGAGCCTCGCCCGCGCAACCCCGCAGGCCTGGGCGGCCGCGGCGCTGGCGCTGTACCACCGGCTCCGGGCCGACGCCCTCGTGGTCGAGGTCAACCAGGGCGGCGAGATGGCCGCCGCCGTGCTGGGCCAGTGCGACCCCGCCGTGCCGGTGACCCGGGTCCACGCCACGCGGGGCAAGTACCTGCGCGCCGAGCCGGTCTCGCTGCTCTACGCTCGCGGGCTGGTCCACCACGTCGGCGCCTTCCCGGCGTTGGAGGACGAGCTGTGCGATTTCGGTCCGGACGGCCTGTCCGGCGGGACCTCGCCCGACCGTCTCGATGCCCTGGTCTGGGCGCTCACGCACCTGATGCTGGAGCCCCGGGCCGAGCCCCGGATCCGGCGGCTGTGACAGGGGTAGCCGGAAACAATTCGGCGCGCTTCGGGTGAAGCGCGCCGGAGTCGGTTCGTGGTCTCTGGAACGAACTGCATGCTGTATACACAATGTCGTGCGCCAAATCTGTAGCGATCAGGCCACGGCACGCGGTCCTGAGCTGGGAATCCCCACCGTAATTCTCCGTATTGCGCGCTGGCGGCGGGCGGGTTGAGCGGCGCATCTGTCGGGTTGATCCGCGCCGTCCTTCCCGGGCGCCGCGGCCCGGCCCAGAATCCCGAACCGTCTTCGGCGCCCGAGCCCGGCATATCGGCGTGCCGGGCTCATCGACGTGCCGGCCTCCTGGGATCGCGAGCGGGCGCTCAATCGCCGCCGCCACCGCCATCACCGCCGCCGCCGCCATCGCCGCAGCTGCCGCCGTCGCTGCCGTGGCAGCCGCCATCGCCGAAGATCGCGCCGCCGTCGCCGCCGGAGCCCGAATCGTAGCTGTGGGAGCCGGAGCGGCGTGGCCCCCGGGAGCGTGTCGCGGAGGGCATGAGGCAGCGGAGGAAGGGGACGAGCGCGATGACGAAGATCGCGAGTTCGAGGGCCTGCTTCCTGTCCATCGGAACCTCCATCGGTTCGTCGGTCCGGACAGTCTAGCACAGATCTGTGCCGGGCCGGTCACGGCGGAGCGGTCAGGCTCCGCAGGGCGGCCCGGACGTCGGCGAGGGTGCCGACCAGGGCGTAGCAGGCGAAATCGTGCGCGCCGGCGGCGGCGTTCGCCAGCCGGAAGCGGCAGCTCAGGCGGCTCGCCCCGGCCTCGGGCGCGACCGCGAAGCCGGGCCGCGGCGCGTCGGGCTCCTGCTCCGGCGGACCCGGGGCCCAGACCGCGACGGCGTGCGAGCCCTCCGGCGTCGCCAGGATCACCGGGTCCGGCCGCTCCCCCGCTCCGGGGTCGAGGGGGGCGAGCCCGCCGGTCGACGGGTCGAAGCGCCAGGCCGCGGAGAACTCCGCCGGCACCGCGGCGGCGAGGGGTTCGAGACGCAGCGCCGCCGCGGGCTCGGCCAGGACGAAGCTCGCCTGCACCTCCACGGCGTTGCCGAGGCCCGGCAGGCCGAGGGCGACCCGCTTGCGCAGGAGCGGGGGCGGGGCCGGGATCGCGGGGCTCGCGGAGGCGGTCGGGCAGTCCGAGGGCGGCTCGTCGGCCGGGTCGGCGGGGCCGTCCCAGGCCATGCGGGTCTCGGTCTCGGCCCAGCTCCGGCCGGCGCGCAGGGCGCGGAGCCGGTGGGCGGCGGGCGCGCCGGACCCGTCCTGCGGGGTGCCGGCCTCGCTCGCCCGGCGGCAGGCGGCGCCGGAGCCGATCTCCGCCCGCGCCTGCAGGGCGTCGCCGGGCTCGGTGTCGGCGAGGAAGGTGACGCCGTCCCAGGTCAGCGTGTCCACCGCCCCGGCGACCCGCCGGGACAGGCGCAGGCTGATCTCGGACCGGCCGAAGGGGCGCGCCAGGATCAGGGTCCCGTCGGGCTCCGGCCACAGGGGCGCGGGTGCGGGCGCATCCGCGGCCCGGGCCGGCGCGGCCGGGGGCGCGGCCAGGAGCGCGGCCAGGGGCCCGGCGAAAAGCGGGGCGACGAGCGCCGCGACCCGCGCTGCGACGCAAGTCCCCGCCCGGACCCGTCCCCGGAACCGCGCCTGGGGCCGTGTGGGGATCCGGGGCTGCATCGCGTGACCATAGCTCAGGAACGGACCGGCATGTCGACCCTCCTCGAACGCCTGGCGCGGGTCGCGCGCCGCGCCGCCGGCGGCCCGGCCCTCGCCACCAAGGCCGCCCCGGCCCCGGCCTTCGCCCTCTACGCCGAGGGAAGGGCCAACTGGACGCCCCGCGATCCGGCGGCGCTCGCCCGGGCCGGCTACCAGGCCAACCCGGTGGTCCACCGGGCGGTGCGGCTCGTCGCCGAGAGCGCCGCGAGCCTGCCGCTGATCGCCACCGGCCCCGGCGCCGAGCGCGCGGGCGACCTGCTCGCCCTGCTGGCGCGGCCGAACCCCCGGGAGAGCGGCCCGCACCTCCTGGAGACCCTCTACGCCGACCTCCTCCTCACCGGGACGGCCTACCTGGAGGCGGTGAGCCTCGACGGGCGGGTCGCCGCGCTCCAGGCGCTGCGTCCCGGACGGATGCGGGTCCTGCCGGGCCCGGACGGATGGCCGGTGGCCTATCTCTACACGGCGGGCGGGCGCAGCCGCCGGTTCGACCTGCCCGAGCCGGGGATCGCCGTGGCGCCGATCCTGGCGCTGACGCTGTTCCACCCGGAGGACGAAACCGGCGGCCTCGCCCCGATCGCGGCGGCGGCCGCAGCCCTCGACATCCACAACGCCGCGAGCGCCTGGAACAAGGCGCTGCTCGACAACGCCGCCCGGCCGTCCGGCGCCCTGGTCTTCGCCGGGGCGACGCTGTCCGAGCCGCAATTCGACCGGCTGAAGGCGGAACTGGAGGCCAACTACCAGGGCGCCGCCAATGCCGGCCGGCCGCTGCTGCTGGAGGGCGGGCTCGACTGGAAGCCGCTCGCGCTCTCGCCGCGCGACATGGATTTCGTGGCCGCCAAGGACGCGGCCGCCCGGGAGATCGCCCTGGCCTTCGGCGTGCCGCCGCTCCTGCTCGGCCTCCCCGGCGACAACACCCACGCCAACTACGCCGAGGCCAACCGCGCCCTCTACCGCCAGACCCTGATCCCCCTCGCGGCCCGCACCGCCCGGGCGCTGGCCGGCTGGCTGGAACCCGCCTTCGGCGCGATCGACCTGGAGCCCGACCTCGACCGGATCGAGGCGCTCGCCGGCGAGCGGGAATCCCTGTGGCGCCGGGTCCAGGCCGCGGACTTCCTGTCGGTGGCGGAGAAGCGGGAGGCCGTGGGCTACCCGCCCGCGATGCCGGGGGCGCCGGGCACACCCTGAGGCGCGGGGCGCGCCCCCACTGTCCCATCCGAGGATCACCCATGGACGGCCACTTCTCCGGCTATGCCAGCCTGTTCGGCGTGCCCGATCTCGGCCGCGACGTGGTGGTGCCGGGCGCCTTCGCGGCGAGCCTCGCCCGCCGCGGGGCCGCGGGCGTGCGGCTCCTGTTCCAGCACGACCCGGCCGAGCCGATCGGCCGCTGGCTCGCCCTGCGCGAGGACGGCCGCGGCCTGTTCGCGGAGGGCGCGCTCAACCTCGCGGTGCAGCGCGCCCGCGAGGTCGACGCCCTGATGCGCGGCGGCGGCCTCGACGGGCTCTCGATCGGCTTCCGCACGCTGCACGCCCGGAAGGGCGCCGGCGGCGAGCGCCGGCTCCAGCAGGTCGACCTCTGGGAGATCTCGCTCGTGACCTTCCCGCTGCAGCCGGGGGCCAGGGCGAGCCCGAGCCCGAGCCCGACTTCCGGCCCGCACCCGGAGGCCGACGCGATCCGCGGCCTCGCCGGCCTGATCGCGCCGCCGGGCGCCCTCGGACCCGCCGCGAGACCCGCCGCCAGACTTACCGCGAGACCCATCGCTTGGCCGCTGCCGGCCGCGCGGTCCTGACTTCCACCCCCGACGAGGCCCGCCATGGACGCCCAGACCCCGATCGCCGATCCCGCCCTCGCGCCGCCGCGCGGCCTGCCGCCGCTCGAGAACAAGGCCGCCCAGTCCGAGAGCGGCCCGGTCCGCTCCGCCCTGGACGAACTCGCCGCCGCCTTCGCGGCCTTCAAGGAGACGAACGACGCGCGGATCGACCGGATCGAGGGCCGCCTCGGCGTCGACGTGCTCACCGAGGAGAAGCTCGCCCGGATCGACGCGGCCCTCGACGCCGCCCGCACCCGGCTCGACCGGATCGCCCTGGAGCGGGCCCGGCCGCCCCTCGGCCAGCCGGACGTCCGGGAGACGGGGGCCGCGCACGAGCACAAGGCCGCCTTCGACCTCTACGTCCGGGCGGGCGAGAGCGCCGGGCTCAAGCGCCTGGAGGCCAAGGCGCTGTCGGCCGGCTCCGGGCCGGACGGCGGCTACCTCGTCCCCGACACGATCGAGCGGACCGTGCTCGCGCGCCTCGGCCAGGTCTCGCCGATCCGGTCGATCGCCAGCGTGCAGCCGATCTCGGGCGCCCAGTACAAGCGCGCCGTCTCGGTGGGCGCGCCGGTCACCGGCTGGGCCGCCGAGACCGCGCCGCGGCCCGAGACCGCCGCGCCGGCCCTGTCGGAGATCGCGTTCCCCGCCATGGAGCTCTACGCGATGCCGGCCGCCACCCAGACGCTCCTCGACGACGCCGTGGTCGATCTCGACGCGTGGCTCTCGGCCGAGGTGGAGACGGCCTTCGCCGAGCAGGAGGGCGTCGCCTTCGTCTCCGGCAACGGCGCGAGTCGCCCGCGGGGCTTCCTGAGCTACGACACGGTCGCCAACGCCGCCTGGGTGCCGGGCAAGATCGGCACGGTCGCCACCGGGGCGGCCGGGGCCTTCCCGTCGGCCAGCCCGGGGGACGTGCTGTTCGACCTGATCTACGGGCTGCGGGCGGCCTACCGGCAGAATGCCG
The DNA here is from genome assembly GCF_053346095.1 of Methylobacterium sp. A52T. NCBI lineage: Bacteria > Pseudomonadati > Pseudomonadota > Alphaproteobacteria > Hyphomicrobiales > Methylobacteriaceae > Methylobacterium > Methylobacterium sp. A52T. The sequence continues at coordinate 14,652 of NZ_JBKFBI010000092.1, forward strand.
GCTTCGTCATGAACCGGCGCACCCAGAGCGCGATCCGCAAGTTCAAGGATTCGGAGGGCAACTATCTCTGGCAGCCGCCCCTCGCCGCCGGCCGGTCCGCGACGCTGGTCGGCTTCCCGGTCACCGAGGCCGAGGCGATGCCGGACCTCGCCAAGGACAGCCTGTCGGTGGCCTTCGGCGATTTCCGCCGGGGCTACCTCGTGGTCGACAGGACCGGGATGCGGGTGCTGCGCGACCCGTACTCGGCCAAGCCCTACGTGCTGTTCTACACCACCAAGCGCGTCGGCGGCGGGGTGCAGGATTTCGACGCGCTCAAGCTCCTGAAGTTCTCCTGACGCGGCGGCCCTAGCCGGGGCAGGCCGCGCGGTCGCCGCAGCCCGCGAGCCGCCCGGCCTGCTGCTTGGCCTGCTGCTTGGCCCGCTCGAGATTGGTGCGGGCGGTGACCAGCCGCTCGCTGGCCTCCCGGCGGATCCGCACCGAGGTGCCGGGCTTCGCCTCGCGGACGTCCACGGCCTCCCAGTAGGCCGTCGCGGCCTGCAGCTCGGCCTGCGCCTCCTTGAGGGTCGGGACCGGCGGCTGCGGCATCTCGGGCATCTCGGTGAGGCGGCCCTCCAGCACGGCCCGCGCCACGGCGATCTCGAACCGCCGGTCGACGCCGAACTGCGCCATCCGCTCCAGGTTCGGCTCGATCATCTCGAGGAGCGCCAGGGTCGGGACGACCAGCGCGTGCGCGTCCCCGCCCCAGCCCGGATCGCATTTCTCGCCGTTGACCGCCCAGAAGATCCCGCGCGCGGTGGCGATGCGGCCGTTCCGCACCTCGCGGACGCGCAGGAAGAAGAAGCGCTCGCCGTAGATCGGGTCGAGCGAGCGAATACAGGCCAGACTGCCGGTTCTGGCCGCCTGATAATATGTCTCAAGATCGATTTCCACTGACGTCTCACAATTTCAAGGGCTGCATGACGCGGATCCGCTCGGGCGGACGCGCGGAAATCATGGAAACGCTGAAACAGTACGCGGACGACTCGGGCGTGGGACGGGATGAAACGAAGCGCTGCGCATGGGCGGCTCGCCTGGGGCCGATCGGCCGTGCCGGTCGACCCGATGGGGTGAGAGGGGACCGGGACCCCGGCGCCGCCTCTCGATGCCGAGCAGTCCGGGTCCGGTCCGGTCGGCAGACGTCCGTCGCTGCGTGTCCCGCGCGCCCCCCGGCGCGGTCCTGCAGGGCGATCGGATGCGGTCCGAGCCGGCCCGTGAGGGCTCGACGGCCGAATACCCCTTCGTTTCCGGTAGATCAATACGATCTGTCAGGGAAGTACAGTGTTTCTGCTAGAAACATGGTCTGTTAGTACGCTTTCCAGCCGAAACGCTCGTGCTGTGTCTGTTTCCGTCGGACAAACAAGATCATTTTTATGTGGCCGCGTGGCCACCGAATACATCGGCACGGGTGGCCGTTCCGATTTGGGATTGATGGCTGCGGCCATTTGCGGGAACTTATTTGAACACGAGCTCGAAAGAACCAGAGCTCATCGGCAAGACGAAGCAACTCGGCCGAAACAAATAATAGCAGCGCGGCCTGCCTGGCTGAATGCTGTCTCCAATATGGGTCTCGACGTTTTGGGGAAATCGATGAGGATCTTGAAGCACACGCTCCTCTGTTCCGCCGCGGCTCTGTCCGCGGCGAGCGCAGCGCAGGCGGCTGATCTGCCGGTCAAGAAGGCTGTCCCGGTCGAGTACGTCCGCGTCTGCGGCGCGTACGGCGCCGGCTTCTTCTATATCCCCGGCACCGACACCTGCCTGCGTCTCTCCGGCCGCGCCCGGTTCGAGGGCGGCTACATGACCAGCTACTCGCGGCAGAACGGCTCGAACGTCGGTGACACGTCGGGCTACCAGGGCCGGATGCGCATCAACCTCGATGCCCGCACCCAGACCGCCTACGGCACGCTGCGCGCCTTCGTGCGCCTCGATGCCGGCTCCCGCACCGGCTATTCCGGCGTCGGCCAGTCGGGCACCCAGCAGCGCATCGGCCAGGCCTTCCCGGCTCTCGGCATCGACCAGTTCGGCCGCGCCTCGCAGTTCGTGAACGTCGACAAGGCCTTCATCCAGTTCGCCGGCATGACCGCCGGTCGCGCCTCGTCGTTCTTCGACTTCTACGCCCACGACTTCGAGTTCGCCGGCGCCACGCTCGGCTCCGACATCGCCTCGACCAACCTGCTCGCCTACACGGCCACGCTCGGCAACGGCCTGTCCGCCACGATCTCGGCCGAAGATCCGGTCTTCCGCCGCAGCCCGATCTTCTCGCAGACCAACAACCCGGGCGGCGTGACGAACAACTCCAACATCGTCAATTTTGCTCAGACGAACGCTCCGGCCGAGGTGTTCATCGGCTACACCGGCGGCGTGCCGACCCGGTACAGCTTCGTCGACGTGATCCAGCGCTCGCGCATGCCCGACGTCGTCGGCGCCCTGCGCCTCGACCAGGCCTGGGGTTCGGCTCAGGTCTCGGCCGCCGTCCACGAGCTGAACGTCGGCAACGTCGCGAACGGCGCCGGCACCGGCACCGGCTCGAACATCAGCATCCCGCACACCAGCAACTCGTACGGCTGGGCGGTGCAGGGCGGCCTGAAGATCAACACGCCGTTCATCGCGCCGGGCGACGCCCTCTACCTGCAGGGCGCCTACGGCTCCGGCTCGCAGATGTACACCGGCTACTGCGCGTTCAGCGGCTGCTACTCGCAGAACCCGACGACCATCCAGGGCCAGAAGTTCGCGCAGTACTTCAACGACGCCACGGTGAACCCGTTCACGGGCCAGATGGAGCAGTCGACGAGCTTCACCGCGACGGCCTCGTACCTGCACTACTGGACGCCGGAGTGGCGCTCGGCCTTCTTCGGGTCGTACGGTGAGATGAACTACAGCAGCGGCGCCCGTCTGGCCCAGGGCGCGGCCTTCGCGCTGTCCAATCCGGGCGGTGCCAACTCGTTCGGCGTGAACGCCGTCGGCGTGCCGGGCACCCGGTTCTACCAGCTCAGCGAGGCGCTGCGCGACACCTACCAGTTCGTGGCGGGCGGCAGCATCATCTGGTCGCCGGTCAAGGACCTCGATATCGGTGTCGAGGGCTTCTACACCCAGATCGGCGTCAAGAACGGCCGCGTGATCGACCGCGACAAGAGCCCGACGGCCTACGCCAACGTCGCCGGCATCAACAACGGCACCTTCGTGCCGCGGACCACGACGGCGGACAGCGTCTCCACCTTCCGCTTCCGCGTCCAGCGCGACTTCTGATCCCCGATCGGGACCGGTTCGCTCTCCAAAGCTTCCCGGTCCTGATGTCCCCGTGCAAAGGGACCCCACTGAGCCCGGCCTCGCGGCCGGGCATTTTCGTTTCCCCGATCGCGTCGGGTCGCGCCCCGCCCGAAGGCGGGGCGCCGCGATCCTCAGCGGCCCGCGTTGCCGTCGCGCAGGGTGCCGGTCGGCTCCTGCACGTGCGCCTCGAGGAACCAGAGGTGCTTGTCGACCGCCCGCGAGATCTCGGTGAACAGGTCGGCCGTGTCGGGGTCGCCCGCCTCGTCGGTCTCGTCGATGTTCTGCCGCACGGCGTTGGCGTAGGCGGCGTAGCTGTCGATCAGCGCGGCGATGTGGTCGGCGATGGCGTAGATGCCGGTCGGGTAGGCCGGCAGCTTGGTGCGCTCGGCGACCGCCTGGGTCGAGCCGAAGGCCGTGGCGCCGAGCTGGACCGCGCGCTCGGCGACGCTGTCGTTCAGCTCGTCGAGCTGGGTGCGGAACCCGTCGAGCATCTCGTGGACGCCGATGAACTGCGGCCCCTTGAGGTTCCAGTGGGCCTGCTTGATCGCCAGGGCGAGGTCGATGCCGTCCGCGAGCCGGGCGTTGAGCGCCTCGATCGAGACCTTCTTGGCGTTCGAGTCGGTGTTGTTGCGGGTCTTGTGCGTCCGCGGGGTGTTGCTGGTGCCGGTGTCGGCCATGCTCTCGCTCCGTGAGCCGGGAAGGTTCGGATGCGAAAAGTGCCGATCGGCCCCCGGGTTCCCGCAGGCGCGAAGGATCCGGGGGCGGGCAGCGGTATTGCCGCGGTCAGGCCGCGGTCAGGCCCCTCAGCGGCGGCGGCCCGGGCGGGCCATCCAGTCGGACCGGTTGCCGCGGGGCAGGGCGTCGCCGACCTGGATGCGCGACAGCTCCGCCGTGCGCGCAGCGATCCAGCCGGCATGCTCGGCCACCGGGGTCACGGCGGTGAAGCCGCCGCAGGCGGTCCGGCGGGCGCCCTGCTGCAGGGCGCCGCTCGACCAGCTCACCACGCCGACGATCCGGTAGCCGCCGGGGCCGCCGGTCAGGATCGGGCCGCCCGAATCGCCGAGGCACGCACCGGCACCCGAGGTCTCGGCCATGCGCCGCCGGTCGGTGACGACGGTCACCCGGTTGGCGACCTGGAGCGAGCCGATCGACACGAGGTGGGCGAGCCGCAGGATCCGCGCCGAGTTCCGCCGGTTCTCGGCCACCACGCCGAAGCCCGCGATGTCCACGGGCTGCCCGTCGGTGATCGAGCCCGCCCCCCGGGGATCGAGGGGCGCGTAGTCGTTGCCGAGCGGGCGCTCGAGCTTGAGCAGCGCCAGGTCGACGCCGGGCTGATCCTCGGGGGTCGTCCCGGGCACGAAGTCCGGGTGCATGGAGGCGGTGATCACCGCGGTCCGGTGCTGGCGGAAGTTCCGGTCGACGCTGATCACGGTGTAGCCGGCCGGCCGCATCACGCAGTGGGCCGCGCTCAGCACGAGGTCCGGGGCGATCAGCGTCCCCGAGCAGATCTCGCCCTCGGTGCTCTCGATCCGCACCACGAAGCTGCGCGCCCCGTTCGGGTCCCGCGTCGTCGTGCCGTTGATCACCGCCGCCGCGGGGGTGGGCAGCAGGCCGCCGAGGGCGCCGAGCAGCGACAGGCCCAGGATCCCGCCCCACAGGCCGCCGCGCAGGCTGCGCTCGCGGGGGCCGGCCTTTCGGATCGGGCGAGGAGACATCGGGAACTCCGGGCGCGCGCGGGCGCGGGTGGGGGACGCCGGAGGCGGCGCCGAGGGAGCCTGGGGCGAGGGGCCCCAGATCGAGTGAGCCTAGAGCAAGGCAATAGCCCGGCCAAGCTGAGGTTCCCTGCGGACACCGCGCCGCGACGCTACTGCGCCCAGCGCGCCGTCCGGTCCCAGCCCTCGAGCACGCGGTCGATCCAGCCCCGCTGCGGCCCCACCAGGACGCCCTGGGTGAGGCCGCCGCAGGCGCCGCCGATCCAGGCCGACAGGGCGAGCACCGCCCCGTCCGGTCCCGCGATCGGGCCGCCGGAATCGCCCTGGCAGGCGCCGCCGCCCGCGCCCTTCAGCCAGACCAGGATGCGGCTCGGCCCGTAGGGCTCGATCACCGGCAGGCCGAGGCTGCGGTAGGTGCCGGTGGAGCGCGGGTCGCCGGGCTTGGCCGCGCCGTAGCCCGACAGGGTCAGGGTCTCGCCCGCCCGCGCCGGGGCGGCGCTCAGGGTCACGGGCGCGAAGCGCGGCGGCAGCGGCGTCTCGGTGCGCAGCAGCGCGAGATCGACGGACCGCCGCCGGGAAGCGGCCGCGCCGGCGTCGTAGCCCGGATGGACCGCCCGCGCGGTGACGTCGACGAGCACCGGCGCCCCGGCGGCGTCGCGGAAATGGACGCGGTGCTCCCTGGCGTCGGCGAGGCAGTGGCCGGCGGTCAGCACCGTGTCGGGGGCGAGCACCACGCCGGTGCAGACGCCGCCCTTCGACGACAGGACCATCACGGCCCCGTCGGCCGGCGCCTCGGTGCCGCCGACCACCGCCCGCGCCGGGCCGGCCGCGAGCGCCAGGATCGCCGCCAGGGTCGCCACCGGGTTCGCCACCCGCGCGGCGCGGGCCGCCGGGCGGCGCTTCAAGATCGGCATCGGACCACCTGCAGAGAGACGCGCGATGATCCCGTTACGCATCGCCGCCGCCGCCGTCGAGCCGGTGGGCGTGCCCGACCTGCGCGCCTACCTGCGCGTCGACTCCGACGCGGGCGCCGACGAGGACGGCCTGCTCCAGGCCCTGATCGCGGCGGCCCGCGCGAGCCTGGAGATCGAGACCCGGCGGATCCTGGTCCCGGGCCGGTACCGGATCGCCCTGACGGCCTGGCCGCCGGACGGGCAGGTGCCGCTGCCCCTGAGCCCGCTGGTGGCGATCCTCCGCGCCGGCCTCGCGGACGCGTCCGGAGGTGTCACCGACCTCGACGCCGGGCTGGTGCGCCTCGGCCCCGACCCGGACGGGGCGCCGTCGCTGCAGGTGGATCCGGCCGCGCCGGATCCCGCCGGCCGCACGATCCTGATCGAGGTCGCGGCCGGGTACGGCGGCGACGGGCCGCCGCTCCCCGAGCCCCTGCGCCTCGCGATCCTGCGCCTCGCCGCCGCCCGCTACGAGCGTCGCGGCGACGAGCCCGACGCCGCCCGCACCGACGCCGCCGCGCTCGGCGCGCCGTTCCGGCGCCTGCGCCTGTGATCCTCGCACCCGGAGCTGCCCCGATGGCGACCTCGTCCCAACGCCCGCCCCTCGGCGCGCGGCGGCGCCGCTTCGTGCTCGAGCGGCCGCTGGAGGAGCCGGACGGGTTCGGGGGCGTGCTGCGCCGCTACGTGGCCGGCCCGGTCCTGTGGGGCGCCATCGCCCCGGCGGGACTCGCCGACCGACCGGCCGGCGGCCGCACCGACACGCGGCCCGCCTACCGCGTCACCCTGCGGAGCCGGGCCGCGCTCGACCCGACCATGCGGCTCGCCGCCGGGCCGCGCCGCTTCGCGATCCGCGCCGTCGCCGAGCCCGACGCGCGGGACCGCGACCTGATCTGCCACGTCGAGGAGCTGCCCGGGGAGGGCCGGTCGTGAGCGATCCGGGCCCGCTCCTGGCGCTCCGCGCCGGCCTGATCGCCCGCTTCGCCGCCGACGCCGCCCTGGCCGCGCTGCTGGGCGGCCGCGTCCGGCTCTACGACGAGCCGCCGCGGGGCACGCTCCCGGTCTACGCGCTGTTCGGCGACGCCGAGATCGCGGACGAATCCGTCGACGGCGCCGAGCGCCACCGGCACAGCCACGCGATCGCGGTGATCGCCCAGGCGGGCTCGGTGCGCACCGCCCTCGACGCCGCTTCGCGCATGGCGGTGCTCCTCCGGGACGCCCCGACGCCCCTCGTCCTGCCGCTGGCCGGCTGCCGGCTCGTGACCCTCCGGGTCCGGGCCGTCCGCGCCCGGCGCGACGCCCGGACCGGCGAGGCCAGGGCGACCCTGACGGTCGAGGCCGTCACCGAGAACCTGTGAGGCGAGAACCTGTGAGGAGGGTGCCGATGGGCGCGCAGAAGGGCAAGGACCTGCTGATCCGGGCCGGCGACGGCGCGGGCGGCTTCGTGGCGGTGGCGGGCCTGCGCAGCCGCCAGATCACCCTCAACGCCGAGACCGTCGACGTCACCAACGCCGATTCCGCCGGGCGCTGGCGCGAGCTGCTCGCCGGGGCCGGGGTGCGGCGGGCCGCGATCGCCGGCTCGGGCGTGTTCCGCGACCAGGCCTCGGACGCGCGCCTGCGTCTGCTGTTCTTCGAGGGCGCGGTCGAGGTGTTCCAGATCGTGATCCCGGCCTTCGGGATCCTGGAGGGGCCGTTCCAGATCGCGAGCCTGGAGTACCGGGGCGACCATGCCGGCGAGGTCACCTTCGACATGAGCCTCGAATCCGGCGGCGCGCTCGCCTTCGCGGCGGCCTGAGCGCCGTGGCCAACCGGATCCGCGGCGAGGTGCCGCTCACTCTCGGCGGGCGGCGCTACACCCTCTGCCTCACCCTCGGGGCGCTCGCCGAGCTGGAGGCCGCCCTGCAGGCCGGCGACCTCGCGGGCCTCGCCGCGCGCTTCGCCGGCGGGCGCGTCTCGGCTCGCGACCTGATCGCCCTCCTGGGCGTCGCCCTGCGGGGCGGCGGCCACGACCTCGACGACGCGGCGGTGGCGCGGCTGCCGCTGGCGGGCGGGCTCGACGCCGTCTCGGCCGCCCTGGGCGACGTCCTGGCGGCGGCCTTCGGGGAGTTGCCGGGCGGGCAGGCGCTGGGCGGGGAGGCGCCGGGCCCGGCAAACCCTCCCTAGGGCCGGACGCGGACAAGCCGCCGCGTCCGGCCCCGGGCCGCTTCCCCTGGGACGACGCCCTCTCCCTCGGCCTCGGCGCGCTGGGCTGGCGGCCCCGCGACTTCTGGTCGGCGACGCCGCGGGAGTTCGCCGCGGCGCTCGGCCGGCGCGCCGGCCCGGAGCCGCTGTCCCGCGCCGCCTTCGCGCGGCTCCTCGCCGCCCATCCCGATCCACCGTGAGGCACCGCCATGGCCGAGACCGACCCGCAGCCCGACCCGCAGCCCGACCCGCAGCCCGACCCGCAGGGGGATCCGCTGTCCGACGACCGGATCCGGCAGCTCGAGACGCTGGACCGGCTGGCGCAGAGTTTCGGCCGCAGCCTCGACACGGCGCTGACCCGCGGGGCCGCGTCCGGCCGCAGCCTCGACGGCGTGCTCGGCACCATCGGGGCGCGCCTCGCCGGCGTGGCGGCGCGGGCGGCGGCCGGGCCGATCCAGTCGGGCCTCACGGGCCTGATCGGCGCGATGCTGGGCTCCGGCGCGGAGACGGGCTTCGCCCGCGGGGGCGTGTTCCGGGGCGGCCGCGTCCAGCCCTTCGCCGCCGGCGGCGTCGTGGCCGCGCCGACCTACTTCTCCATGGCGGGCGGCGCCGGCCTCATGGGCGAGGCCGGCCCGGAGGCGATCCTCCCCCTCGGCCGCGGGCCGGACGGCCGCCTCGGCGTGGCCGCGG